>JBBRKB010000087.1:0-11478 GCA_038218385.1 Cytophagales bacterium
CAAAAAAATAACCAATACCCCCATTGAATACTATTCGCAACACCTTCCTCCCACGTGATTGCTATGGCATTAATTCCCTGAAAGGCATAGAAGTAAATAAGGAATGAGAATGTGATAAGTAGTATAGCTGGAATTAATCGCTTCATAAAAGTGCGGTGTCAATTTATAGAAGACGCAGAAAGCTAAAAAATGTTTTACCCCTAAAATCGCCCGCCCCTAAATCCCCTAAAGGGGACTTTGTGACCCTGCGGGTCTCATGAATAATTTAATTTGTGCAAACTGAAGTCCCCTTTAGAGGATTTAGGGGCGGTCAACCCGCACCCTAATCCCCTGCGAATGACTACTAAACTCTGGCGCATACATACATTGTATGGTCGTTACTCCATTGGAGAAGTCCCCTTTTTGTGACACACGTAAGTCGTATTCAAACACATACGTTCCTTTACCCAGATAGCCAATAAAGAAATTTGTGGCCAGGTCACGCGGACTTTCGTAGTAATACAATCCATCTTGAAACTTATATGTCGATAAGGTGGACACCGGTTCGAAGGTGGCAGCACGCATATCTTTTAAATGAACATATTCCATTGTGCGGTCAACGCGTAGTTCAATTCTCACGCGCACGAGATCGCCAATATTGAACGAACCTTTATCATTTACCGGCGTGATCACCGGACCACGATCCGTTTGTTTAACAAGGAATAAATCTTTCTTCAATTTGAGAGGTGTTTCAGCGGACGTAATCTTATCCAACTGTTCGAAGTACTGCCAGTACACCGCACCCCATGCAACACCTTCATCCGTTTTGGTAATGTGAATGTTGCCCATGTTAGCAGTTATTTCATTCGCTTGCCAGGCCGTTTTGAAATAACCTGTGCCTGCTTCAATTTTTGTGTCTGCAAGTTTAGTAGGATCGATTATTTTGTCACCCACTTTTATGTCCACCATCTTTGTGTTGGCTAAAATGTCGGTGCCTCTTCTCAACAATGCGTAACAAGCTTCGGTAGTTGCCTTTGTGGTTTTCCAATCTTGTGTTTGCTTTTGCTTCAGTAGCCAGACTTTCAAGTCTTCAACTGATTTTGTATCGCCTGCCACTTCATCATACACTTCGATCATCAACGCTTGTGTTTCAATAGGAGCCTGGTACCAATAATAACCACGATCGTTTTTCCAATACATACCCATCTCTTCTGAATGGAGTGAGCGTTCGGAAAATGATTTGATCATAGAAGACGTGATTGACTTATCGCCAAAGCGATGTAAGGCAAGACACGTCATACCTTCTGTATAAATATTTCCCGACAGCCAGTATTTCTTAGCCTGACCAAGGAAGTAATCAAACGCTTCCTTGTTACGCGCATCAACAGCAATGTCTTTGAAATAACTTCGTGTGTAGAGGTAATGGAAGTGAATGTAATTGATGTGATTATCTTCAAGGTTAATTTCCTTTCGTTTGGCAAGTGCCTTTAGTCGATCATAATCATCTTTGATTTCACGATCCATGTACTGCGTAGCCGCGTTTACCAGGCCTAAGATACGATCATCTTTGCGGACAATTTTAACGCCCATCACATCCAAATGACCAAGGCCGGCAACGATGTGTTGTGTCATGTAACGATCATCGGGAAAGCCAGGGAACCAGCTAAAGCCACCACTTCCGGTTTGTGCTTTTATAATTTTCTCAAGGGCACGTTCTTGTTCGTTGGCCATGCGATTGAGGTCGAACAAAACGCCCACCATGCGCTTGCGCTGACTTTCATCTTTGGCTTGTAGTACCCAGGGTGTTTCTTCGAGTAAAGCTGATTTTAATTCCTGATTCTTTTCAAGATTGGAAAGCAACGCGTCTGGTTGAATATTTTTCCACGTATCAAAGACTTGTTTGATCTTAGGGTTTGAATTAGCAATGTGAGAGGCGATGCTGTTGGCGTAGAACCTGCTGAATGTTTGTTCAACACAGTCATACGGATATTCCATCAGGTAGGGCAGTGCCTGAATAGCATACCACGCCGGATTAGAAGTGAACTCTAATGTATACCGTTGATGACGAAGTGTAGTGGATTTATTGTTGATTAACTTATCAAATTTGAAATCCTTTGATTGCTTGCCGCGAATAGGCAATGGCAATGTTTCCGTTACCAACATACGATTGGTAACGACAGGCAACACCATTTCTTCACCATCGGAAACATTACCAGCTTTGGCTACCACTCGGTACATGACAGCTTGTAAGCCTTCTGGAATTTCAATGCTCCATTCAACTACGGTGCTTTGCTTCGGTTTGATGGAGAAGGTCTGTGTCTTGTTCACATTCTTCATCTGTTCATCAATCGCCTTCATCGTAAGCGCATCAAAAAATTCAAGTTGTGCCTGACCACTTAGATCTTTATCAACCAGGCTGCTGATCTTTGTAGAGAAAATCATTTTATCATTTTCACGGAAGAAGCGGGGTTGATTGGGAACCACCATTAAATCTTTCTGCGTGACGAGATGATTAGTTGTCATTCCTGAAGAAAGATCTTTGGTATGAGCAAAGCCCAACATCTTCCAACGGGTTAATGCTTCAGGGATGGTGAACTTGATGATGATTTCACCTTTGTCATTGGTTTGAAGATGTGGATAGAAGAAAGCCGTTTCGTTAAAGTTCGAACGGACTTTAACGTCAGACATATCAACTTTATTAATCTGTGAATCTTTTTGAGCTGGCTGTTCTGTTTGAGGGACTCCGAATACCTCATCAGCGGACGCTTTTGATGATTCGGCTTCACTGGAATCTTCCATCACATTATTACTGTAGCTCAATTCTTTTTGCATAGGTGCCGCACCTGATCTGAAACTTGCTGCCCCCCTTATCATGATATTTCTGTGGCTATAGAAGCTATACCCAAACCAATTGAACGAATCAAAAGTAGGTCCAGAAGCATATCTCGAATGACCTTTGTTCCAATCCCTTGTGTAGATTTTTAAATCTTCGGTATTGAAACCGTTACTACTTTGCCAGCCTAGTCGCGCATACATGGAATTGTAAAAGTTTGCGAACCAACTGTTCACTCTAAATTCGTCAAGGGATTCATCATAAAGTGTGGCTACCATTTCAGCGGCTACCTTGTCGGCAGTTTTGCCTTTTATTAAAATCTTCCATTCTTCTTCCTGACCGGGTAGAAGTTTATCCCGGAAGCTTTCAAAGGATATATCAAGTTCCTTGTTGCTGTAGGGAACGGTAATGGTAAAACTGTTTTGATACATGCGGTTGTCTTTTACGAAAGTATAATGCACACCAATGTTGCCGCGATACGATTCTTTAATAGGAATTTCAAAATGACGTTGCTCATTTTTTAATGTCAGCCATTCTTTGCTTATGATTTTTCCGTCTTGCTCAATCTCATAGAGTACAGTGATCTTTGCTTCAGATGTGCCAGTAGAAAAAGAAGCTTTCTCACCCGGCTCTGCCGTAAGTTTAATTCCCTGAAAATAATTTACTGCAGGTGTAGGAATGTTCTTCGATAGGGGAGCGTACACCGTAAAGTAGCTCACCTCTTTTACTTCTTGATCGTATTTATCTTTAGAAACAATTTCAAGAACATACTCGCCCGTATTCCACTTTGAAAGATTATCTAACGTAAGTGTTTTATTTTTCTCTGTGTCGAACGCTACATGTACTACTTCTTTGTCACGTTCCCATTTGAATTTGTTTAATTCATCATCATAGAGATCATGCGGAAAGAGTTTGTAATATTCTTGTTGTGAATACAGTTTCCTGTCTGCTTCCTCCCACAGTCTTGGACGAAAGGCTTTCGTTGGTTGTTTTAATGAATAGATTTTAATGGAACCTTTAGCCGGTTCAAACTCGCCAGCCAGATTGGTAGTGATGATGTTGAATTCTTTTTTTTCATCCTTAAGAATATCCTTGTTGATGTTGTCTGTGTTCACCTGAACTTTCAACGCTTTGTATCCAACCGATACCGATGTTGATGAGCTGTGTGTTTCACCATTGATGTCCGTAACATCTGCATAGATGGTGTATGTGAATGTTGGATCAGAAGCGGTGTCAACAGTCTTATCTGGAAGGGCTTTGAAATCAACTTTAAATATTCCGTTCTCATCTGATATAGTTTCTCCATTGATGATTTCTGTTTCCGCTGATGGAGGATAGTATCCTCTTCTGCACCACCACCAAAATGGAAAGTTTACATTTCGCACAACGCGATAGACTACTTTAGCGCCATCAATGTTGGCTCCTGAATACGCATGCGCAAATCCTTCTAATGAAATGTTTTCATTTAATCGGAACGATCCTTTTACCGGATTAAAATCAACTTCAAACTTTGGTCGCTTGTATTCTTCAACCGAAAAGGCTGTTGAGCCGCTTCCATCGCTGGTTTCAATTCGCATCTCACCCATTAAGCCTGTTGATGGCGCCGTTAAAACTCCGCTGAATGTTCCGTATTCATTCGTAGTAACTTTTAGTGTTTCAAGTTCCTCAGAATTAACATCGACCAATGTTATAGTGGTTGAATATTTTGTTTGGATATGAGGATTTTTTCCATCGGTATTTACTACCAACCCTTTAAAGTAAATGGTTTGACCAGGACGATAAATAGCGCGATCGAGAAAGAAGAATGTTTGAAGATGTGATTGTTCTTGGGGACGTTGATATTGGTATAAGGAACCACCGGAATAATAATTTTCGTGATCAATCTCTTCCGTACTATTGAAGTCGTTGCCTTGTGAGAAGTTTACATAGAAACTTCGATGATTATCTTTTTTAATGAAAGGGATTTTGAAATTACCTTTTGTATCGCTGGTATAGGATCCAATCTTCACAGCATCATAGGTTTTTCTGAGGTTGTTATATTGGGTTGTGTAGACCTCAGCTTTTACGCCTGCAAGTGGCTCACCTGTTTGACGATGCAGCAACGTGAACTCTGTTTGGCCATCATCAATTGTTCTATGCAAATAGGTGATGTTGGTAATGACGGTGAAAGCATAGGCTATTCCATTTTTAGAAGTTTTAAAATCTGGTTCGTTTGAAAAAAGCACCATGTATTCTCCCTCATTCAGCGCATCCAGTTTCACTTCAATGCTATGTTGTTGAAAGCCGCCATCATCAGGCAGTTCGTATTTGCCTGTGATAAGGGATTTCTTTTCAATAAAATGTTCTACAAATTTTTGTTCTCGGTCTATATTATAAACTTCCTGAAGTTTTTTTCTTAATGCGCTCACTTCATCACGCGTTACTTTTATGATTCGATAATGAAGGGTTGTAAAATTTTTGTATTTAATCAAGCTACGAAAGGGCGCACCGGGAACATTCGTTGCTTCGATGGTGGCGCCAATGCTTTTATGCTGAATGTCTTCCTGAATGTTTTCACAAAGTATACTTCCATTAGAATCGGGAAAACGTTTCTTGCCTTCTTCACAAATCTCCATTGCCTTTTTAAGATCCCACTTGTGATCGTCAGACAGTAGGGGATTGTATTGAGTAGCTGTTTCAATAAAAACGCGCGCACGTGCAGCGGTAACTTTTCCAGATGCCGGATCTTTTAATACACTTTGCTCAAGTGCATCGAGTGCTTTTAAGTAGAGTTCGGTTTTATTGGCCAATGTTAAATGTGCGCGAACAAACTGCAGCCGTTGTAAATCAACTTCAACAAATGAGCCTTTGTCTTTATCATTCAAATGAAATTGCAGTAAGTCCTGTAGAATTGTCAACCCCTGAAATTTCATCGACAAGGTGTCCTCTGTTGTTAGCTTGAGTTTGATAAAGTCTGCAGCAGGAGCGAGATATTCTTCCTTGTCTAACGTGAATGTATAAGCGGGACGTGTAATATCCGGCTCTTGAGAAACGTAAAATGTGAGCGCACGATGAGCCAGAAAATCATATAATGTGGGGCGATAGGATCTTCCTAAATCATTACCTTTATTGATAACCGGAAGATATACTTCGATAGATTCTTTTTTAGAAGCCGCTTCATCAGCCAGACTAAGTTGGTAATGTTGAAAGGTCTGTTCAACAATTTTATCGAGGCTCCAGGTTTCAATATCAGAATCATCAAAATTGACCGTCTTTGTCCGGTTCATAAATTCATACCGGTTGTTTTGGTAATACTGCCAATACATCTCGGCCAACATGGAATGTAATAAAGGTCGCTCCGGGAATGAAGCTTGCTCCGCTTCCTTTTTTAATGTATTGAGATTGGTAATAAATGCATTTTCTTCTTTGTAATCGGTGAACTTTAATTGGTGAATAATGGCCTTCACAAGTTGCCCACTGTTCTTTTCAAGTTTGGCATTTTTATAAATATCATTCACAACTTTTAGCGCAGATTCCGGAAGACCTTTTGATTCAAATTCAGAAACTTCCTTCCACGCTTTCTCATAATCAAAAGAAGGAGGCGGAATAGATGCGCTATCATTCATTTGTGTTGTTGATAAAAGAAATGTTAAAAGCGTGAGAATTGATATGAAGCCAGGATACATAGGTTTGTTTTTATTTTTAAATAACGCTGATTAGTTGTAAAGACACACATCAGATGCTTGAGGGCCAGGGATTCCACAAAAAAAAATAATATTTATAAGTTACACGGGATTTACATGGACAAGCTACAAGCTAGTTAATTTCAATTTAAATAATGTCCAATTTTTGCCAATGAATTTGATTAACGGTTATTTTTATTGTGTTAGTAATCAGTACATTTAGCTTTTGCCTAACCTTTAATTCGAATGAAAGTGAAGTCTGCTATCAAGTTCTTTATTCTTATGGTTTGTGTATGCTGTTTACTACAGTGCACACCAACGGATACAACCACCCTTCACATTGCTAAAAATTCGCGAATCCTTTTGATCGGCAATAACCTGGGATCGAGGATGATGAACTACGGCTATTTCGAAACGGAGATGCAGGTACGTTACCCCGATAGTTTGCTGTTCATCCGAAACATGTGTGACGGTGGCGACACGCCCGGCTTTAGGCCACATTCGGGTCGCGTATCGCCTTGGGCATTTCCGGGGGCAGAAAAATTTCAAACCGAACTCGCCAATAATTCTGGAAGTGAAGGACATTTCGAAACACCCGACCAGTGGCTCACCCGACTCAAGGCCGATATCATCATCGCCTTTTTTGGATTCAACGAATCCTTTGCGGGCAAACAGGGACTTTCTAATTACAAAGCCGAATTGGATGCATTCATCAAGCACACGCTGGCGCAACACTACAATGGAAAGTCAGTGCCTCAACTGGCTATTGTTTCCCCGATTGCCTTCGAGAATCTATCCGATAGATATGATCTTCCAAATGGTGAGAAAGAAAATGCAAACCTCTCGCTCTATGCAGAAGCCATGAAAGAGGTGGCGGCTCAAAACAACGTTCATTTTATTGATGTTTTTAATCCTACAAAAAAATGGTTTGATGAAACGAAAGAACCGTTGACCATTGATGGCTCACAACTTACAGAAGATGCTTACGCTAAGTTCGCAACCCTGCTGGCAGATGGCGTTTTTGGAAAAACAAACCCACAAGTAGAAACGAATCGCGAATTGGTACAGGCCGCGGTACGTGAAAAAAACTGGATGTGGCACAACGATTATAAAATACCCAACGGGGTACATGTTTTTGGTCGAAGATATGATCCGTTTGGTCCTGATAATTATCCTTTTGAGATTGCAAAAATCCGGTCGCTCACTGCTATACGTGACACTGCTATTTGGCGCGCTGTAAAAGGTGAGAAGATGGATCTTTCTATGGCCGATCAACATACAGCAACTTTGCCGCCGGTAGAAACCAATTACAATCCTGAAAAAAACGGAGACCTGACATATCTCTATGGACAAGAAGCGCTGGATAAACTAACTGTGCCGCCCGGATATAAAATTGAACTCTTCGCTTCGGAGAAAGAATTTCCTGATTTGGAAAACCCAGCGCAACTGTCATTTGATAATAAAGGAAGGCTTTGGGTTTGTACTATGCCGACTTATCCTCATTATAAACCTGGAGATAGTAAACCGAATGATAAGCTTATCATACTGGAAGATACCGATGGCGATGGCAAAGCGGATAAACAAATTATTTTTGCCGAAGGTCTCCACCTTCCTGTTGGATTTGAGTTTGCTCCAGAAGGTGTGTATGTATCGCAAGGTACCAACCTGATATTGTTGACCGATACAGATGGTGATGATAAGGCTGATAAAAAAGAAATTATCCTGAGTGGTTTTGATGATCATGATACGCATCATGCCCATAGCGCCTATGCTGCAGATCCATCTGGCGCTATCTATATGGGAGAAGGTGTGTTCTTGCATACCAATGTAGAAACATCGTATGGGCCTGTTCGCGCAACCAATGGAGGCTTTTACCGATACACGCCTCAAAGCCATAAACTCGAGCGAACAGCACAGTTGGCCATACCCAACCCATGGGGTATTGCTTTTGATGAATGGGGCGAGAACTTTTTTGCAGAAACGTCAAGCCCACATGTACGTTGGATGATGCCCGGGTCGATTAAACCAAGGTATGGTGTATCGAGTCCAAAATCATTTGATCTTATTGAAGAAAAGCACCGCGTCCGTCCTACCTCCGGATTGGAATTTATTTACAGCAGGCATTTCCCCGATGCGGTACAAGGTGATTTCCTTATTAACAATACCATTGGATTTTTAGGTATGAAAGAACATACATTAGATGATGATAGCACAGGATATAAAAGCCATCATCGTCAAGACTTGGTAAAATCCAGTGATAAAAATTTCCGACCCGTAGATATGGAGTTTGCTCCTGATGGATCGCTTTACCTGATCGATTGGCATAACATACTCATCGGCCACATGCAGCACAACGCACGTGACCCTCTTCGTGATCATGTGCATGGACGCATCTATCGCATCACCTATCCATCCCGTCCGTTAGTTATCCCTGCCAAGGTGGATGGCGCCAGCATTGATGAGTTGTTGGAAAATCTCAAACTTCCTGAATTCAGGACCCGCTATCGCACCCGGCGTGAACTGCGGGCGCGGCCTGTGAGTGAAGTGATGCCGCGATTAAAATCATGGGTTTCGAAATTGAATACGGAAGACCCACGCTATGAACATCATGTGTTGGAAGCTTTGTGGGTGACCTGGGGATTAGATAAGGTAGATGAAACTTTGTTGCATCAGATGCTTAACGCAAAAGACTTTCGTGCGCGCGCAGCTGCAGTTCGCGTGTTACGTTACAGTGGACATCAAATAAATAATCAACCTGAACTACTTATGAAAGCGGCACAAGATGAACACGGTCGTGTGAGATTGGAAGCGTTGGTAGCGGCATCGTGGTTGGGAAAAGAAATAGGGTTGCCCATTGTTATTGAGGCAGGTAAAAAACCACTTGATGAATGGATGCAAGATTCCTATGATGCAGCCGTGGCGCATTTGCAAGGAGTGTCTGTGAAAGAGAAAAAAGATGAAGCCGCCATCACCGACTTGAAAGGAACGGATCGTGAATTGTTCATTAAAGGTAAAGCCATCTTTGCACGTGAGGGCTTTTGCGCAACATGTCATCAGCCGGATGGTGGCGGACTTTCTGCTTCAGGTTTTCCACCGCTGGCAGGTACCCCGTGGGTAACAGGAAACGATGAACGACTTATAAAAATTGTTTTGAAAGGCATGCTCGGACCCATAGAGGTAAAGGGAAATAAATATGGAGGACAAGTTCCCATGACGCCTTTCGGTGGCATGCTCAATGACGAAGAAGTAGCGGCTGTACTCACCTACGTGAGAAATGCCTTTGGTAACAAAGCATCGGTTATTCTTCCCGATCAAGTGAAAGCTGTGCGTGAAGCGACAAAAGACAAAACAGGTTTCTATTCCCCTGAAGAATTGTTAAAGATGCATCCCTTGGAAAAATGAATGTAAACTTTAGAAAATTTTTAAATTATTTTAAAATAACTGAACTTGCTCAAAATAATTATCGTCATGGATTAGCAAATCACAGGCACAGAAAGTTGCATGACAACTGATGTATTCTTAGCTAATCTTGCGCAGGTTCATTCAATTATAGAAGATTGATACACACTTATCACACCCTTGCTTCAAGACCCACACAGTCTTTCAGCATATTTCTTCGCGGCATAAGCCAATCTTCGGCCTGGAAATGGGTTTGAGCGGATTGGGTTCGGCCGGGAAGGAATATGCGGGGCCCGGCCGGCCCGGGAGGCCGCTATGAAATGTCTCTTGAAGAAATAAGAGTGCAAGCTCCGCTATGAAAAACTCACGCAACTTCATAGGTAGGCCTTGCTTTTTACCTTCATTGGTAAGAATGGCTGTGAATGTAAAATTGTTGCCGTATTTAAAATTCCGAAGCAATCCCCTTGACGAAGGATTACGCTTTGGGCTTTGCTTTTTTCCGTCATTGCGAGGAATTGGGCTGCGTGTAAAAGTATTCTCTGTGTGTAACATTCCGCGGCAATCCCCTTGAGGTGGTTGCGTGCTTTGGGCTTTGCATTCACGTTCGCTGTACAAGGTCGAGGACTGCCTGCCTGGCCTTAAGGCGAACCGGTAGGCAGGCTTCGTCATTTTAGGTTTGTTGGTATATTAGCTTTCCGAGTATTCCTCGCAATGACATTTTATTTACATTCGTCTTACATATAATTGAAACAACATGATGAACATAAAAAAAATAACAAAACTTTTCTTCCTGAGCATGTTGCTCATAAGCAGCATAACGGTCTTTGCTCAATCCAAAAAGAAATCCACTTCAAAAGAAAAACCACTTGTTGTCTTTGTAACCGGAGATCATGAATACAGTGGTGAATTCACCTTGCCCCTCATAGCTGCAGAATTGGAAAAGCATTACGGCTTGCGTACCGTTGTTCTGAAATCATCTCCAGACCAAAATGCAGAAGAGAACATACCCGGTCTGGAAATATTGAAGCAAGCCGACCTCGCCATTTTCTTTCTTCGATGGAGGCGCTTGCCTGCAGAGCAAGTGAAATTAATTGATGACTATCTGAAGTCAGGAAAACCCATGATGGGTTTTCGCACTACCTCTCATGCATTCAATTATCCTAAAGGAGATACGCTTGAAAAATGGAACGCCTTTGGAGAATTTGCCTTTGGAACACCGCCGGGATGGGGTGGGGTAGCCAAGCACACACATTATGGTCATGAAAGTACGACCGATGTGTATGTCATTGACAGTGTCGCCAATCATCCCATCCTGCATGGGGTAGATAAAAATTTCCATGCATCGTCATGGCTCTATCATGTATTGCCAAGCTATCCCGCTGTTGGTTCTACCTGGTTGTTGATGGGAAAATCTGTAAACCCTGACAAGCCTGCTGTAGATAACCCGGTGGCATGGACATGGGAAAATGCATTTGGTGGCAAAACATTCTTTACGACACTCGGACATCCGGAAGATTTTAAAACGGAGGCGATGCAACATCTTGTTATCAATGCCGTGCATTGGTCGCTTGGAAAAAAAATACCTGAGAAGTGGGCCGGCAAGAT
>JBBRKB010000088.1:0-11456 GCA_038218385.1 Cytophagales bacterium
AAACAGGCCTGGCCGACAAAAGCCGAACAGATTTTTAGAAAAAAAAGGGAAAGTCCCGGTAAGAAAGCAGGGCAAGCCCAGGTTGAAAACCCATAGTACCTGACGGATCAAGACGAAAGAAAGCCGACACTACTGTTTGGGATCGCAAGTAGTGCCGGCTTCGTTCAACAAGGCTCAACCGCCAGCGGGGGGGATTTGTGGGTAGGGGATGATTTGTGGTAAGTTCCCCCCGTCAGCGGTTAAGCCCTAAAAGTTCGAGGCCTTTTATTCTATAATTATTTTGCTAAGATAATTCCTGCCGCTTTTGCCAGTGGTTCTTAACAAATAAAAACCCTTGCCCAAACGATGCTCGTTTCTATCTAATCGAACGTTGCTTTGATGGAAACTACGCGAGTAAACCAATTTTCCTGTCAAATCGAACAATTCAATAAGCCTTGTTTCATCATCCCCTGTTGCCGTAATCTGTATGTCGCCAGTAGACGGATTTGGGTACACTAATATCTTTTTGTGGCCTTTTTCCCAATCGGATGTCCCGACCGTGATTGTGTCGCACGGTGACCCAGCCAATGCACCCAGTCGATAGTCGGGATAATTGGGCATAGCTGCGAAGTGATAATTGGGAAGTTCTATGGCGTGCTGCCTCACTTGACAAGCCAGACCAAGCGAATCAGGATGCTCAATGACGTGCATGTAATAAACAGGTCCAAACGAGTTGATATAAATCTTGCCATCCGGGGCAAGTTGTGATTTGTAAAAGTCAGTCTGGTTTACACTGACAAAGCCATCATATGCAGCCACTAAGGTCTTACTGGCGGCGATGTCTTGAGCCTCCAGATCGTACTGGAATATCTCTTTTAGGGTATGATAATAGGCGAAACGTCCACTAGGCGAAAGTGTCATATTATTGATAGAAAATGCGCCTTGAGGCCCGATAGGAATATGAACAGGGTTGGATAACAGCCCATTACAACGGTCAAAGTCGAAAAGGTTCAACCCATATTCAATATCGCAGCGTACATACCGGCTACCATCATTAGTGAATAAGGCACTACCTTCCCCATACTTTCCCCAATTACTGCCAATACACTGCTTTCCTACAACCTGAGGGCCAGAGGGGTCAAGCAGTATCTTGTAATAGCAATTACCGTTGAACTCCGGGGCCAGTATCCACCAGTCGCGCCCATTGGCGTGGCGCGCAGCCTGCAAGGCACAGGAACTGAATGTGTCGGCGATGACCAAGTTGTTTTTGGAAACGACCTTGCCCAGTCCGTTGCTCTCCGACATGTCCACTACGGTGTGGTACAGATGCAATGGCCCAAACTGGGTAGGCATACCTATATTGAACGCCTCGTAGTCCCAGTGAAATACTTGATACATCTGCTCATTGCCCGGCTGGGTCAGGATAATCACCGAGTTGTCGTTTGGGTTGGCAAAAGGGTTGACCGTACACCAGTAGGTCTGTATCTGGCCGGGATTAAGCCCCTCGCCGTTGTCCATCACTACATGGTTTTTGTCAAACACCGTGCAGTTGTTTGTGTAAAAAAGCAGGTTACCTTTCTTGTCGCTCATACAGGCAAGAGCTTCTCTTGCTCTCCCATCGGTTGGCCCCAGTGCCGATATATTCAATGAGTCGCCTTCGAAACTAAGTAAGTTGCCACCTAGATTTAACCTGGGAAACACCCAGTTATTATCGTACTTATTTTGAGCAAAAATAGGACAAATGCAAGAGATCCCAATCAGAAAAAAAAGAAAATACCTCATACCTGGCAAACCATAGTACAGGCGGTGTCCACGAGAAGACATCGCCTGTTTGAAGGATGAAATTAAGGTTTTATGACAGAAATTTTGAGCACACGGCGTTCGCCGTTTGAGCCAACAACCATACAGGTGTAAACGCCGTTGGGGACATTGGCAAGGTCTATGTACTTCAATTCGTCTTCCGTCGAGAATACGGCCTGTTCCCAAATTTTGCCCGTCATGTCGCAGAATATTATCTGTCCGTCCGTGCCGAAGAGAGTGCGGACGAGAATGCCTTCAGTAGCCGGGTTAGGATAGGCCAGAATTTGAGTGGAAAGTTGTTTTTCGTTAGAACGGTACCCAAAGCCGTTTTCCAACACCTGTGCCTGGAAAGGAGTGTCAACCGGGTAACAACCTGCGTATTCGTCGCTCCAATTACTCTCGTTACATCCGGTGAGCAAACCTCGCGCCTGATACACGCCGTGGCCGTCATACTTGGGGCATTCTGCGGCGATACTATTGAGCGTGATTATTTGTGCAGATGTCAATTCACCATTTTGAAACAAAACTTGCCGGATGGCAATGTCGTTGACCGTTTTTTCGTGCTGCTCATAGTCGTTGACTGCGATAACGGTGTTGTTGAGAGCAAGCGCTTCTTGCAATTTTGACATCAAATTGGTTTGATATACCAAATTAATCTCATTGTAAAGGCTGTCTAGGGTACGCAGCCCGCTCAATGCAAGGTTTTTACTAATTAGAGCAGCGTTCAAAGTCGCTACATCTGTGGATGCGTTTAGCGTTGAGTCCACGAGCAACAACTGATTTATGGCTGAGGTTTCGCTTGCTTTTATCTGGCTCAATTGTGTGTCAAAGTTCGTCGATACTATTAAGCCCTCCGCTATTTTTTGCTCCACGGCGTACAACTGCCCCACTGATGTTTGTGATTGAGCAGAAAGGAAAGGTGCGAATTCGATATAGTTTCCTTGCAAGCCCGGATTTTGCATCAGTTTGGCGTAGAGGTAACGTTTTGCTGTCCATCCATGTGCAGCACTTAGGCCTGTCAGGTCAATCGTGCCTGCGGCAATGGCCCTGTCTGTTTCGGTAGAAATCACAATATGATCGAGACAGCTGGCTGTACTGGGGAGTCCTGTTGGATCTGGCTTGAACCACTCGTCCATCTGGTCTGGGGATATGTCGGCAGGATGGAATTCGGAAAAGAAAGCATATCCATATGGAGGGAATGGTGGGTTGCGTTGTGATTGCTGAGTGTGTATGTAAAAACGCGAATTATCGGCCTGTTGTGTGGGATAACAGTTTGTGTGCCAAGTAGGAATGAGGTTGAGCCACTTATCATACCACTCGTTGCCGTGATGTTCGCCTCCCTCTGTACCTTGTTCACCGATGAACCCTTCCTGTATTCTTAATCCCACTGCGCTGCCCGTATGAATATTTCGAATATACTGGGTACCCATGCTTGTTCCCACAAAGACCATGAGTCCATTGGCCTCTTGAAGGTCGTTCTGGCAATAGAGTGTACCCGTGTTATCAAGGGAGAAAAACCCTCTGATAAAGTTGTTTGATTCAAGGTTCAAATTGGGGATAAACCTGTTGAGCACTACCTCGTTGCCAGTGCCTATAGAGCCCCGGAGCCATATGGCCATTTCATTCCCCGGCAATGAACTAGATGCCCATTGGTCGGAATCGAACGTGTTGGTGTAAATACTGACATTGTTCTTGTTCCCGTCCATCAAGGCTATGCCGCGCAAATCGCTATTATAATGTAGGCTTGAAGGGTTGTCGATATAAAAATCATTAAACTCGATGGCGGTTGAACTGGTCGCAGGGAATTCACCGCTGAGCAATACTCCGTAAGAATGCAATGTGCCAATAACAAACGGGTGTATATCCGTGATGTTAAAATTATTGAAACCTATTCTGATGCTTGTTCCGCCACCCATGGTGATTCCTCCTACAATCTCTACGCCTCTAATTTGTTCCGGTTTTGCAATGTCTGAAAAATTGCCGCCAAAGAAATTGTGGTTAATATTAATGGCGCAATTGAGGGACAACATCGCCACCTGTATATGATGATAAACATTGTTGCCGTTTGTCTGAGGTGCAACATCATCGTTACAGTTGAAGTTGTTGAATTGTGCGACCAGTCCGCGTGTTTCCAGAATATTTATCCCTCTGAACCCATTATTAAGAAAAGTACACCGCTCTACACGCAGATTGCCCTGTGCCATAAAGATGCCGTCGTTAAGGACACCCTCAAATTGGCAACGGTTTACGATTGAAGTACCCCACCATTGAGATTCGAATCTGATACCAAACTGAATATTACGGAAAGTGTTAAGGATAGGGAAGTTCAAAGCTCCAATAGTCGCGTTGGTCTTGTATACCTGTATGCCAACATATGACACGCCGTTGGTCGTGCCGTTCAGAGGGGCATTGCACTGGAAAGTGTTACCCGAAAATTGAGTGAATGTCGGAAATGTCGGGCAAGGATTCCAAGGGACAGGCCCTTCATAGCCAAGCCGGATACCCACGTTGTTTCGGTTGAAAACTGTGTTCCGAATGGACATGGTGGCCGTGCAGGGCGATTCCATGGCCACCATTGCGTCTTCGATTTCGGTCACATTGCGCGACACCACCGTAGAGCGGTAGTCTAGGTCAATGCCCTGCCACATATCCTGACAACAGAACAGTTTGCTGCCGTCAAGTGTAAAAGTCACGTCCGCTTCGACCCTGATGCGAACATTCGGCCAAATACGCACCTTGCAATTGAGCAGCGTGAAGTCTTGGTCAATGACAAGTTCGCCGACCAAATCTATGTCCCCGGTGAACACATCGCTGCCGTTGTTCAGGTTCCAGATGATCTGGGAGGCAAAGTGCGTCTGAGGCGTGCCAAAGCGGTTGGGGTACTTCAAAGGCGGGTTCAATTTCTGGCAAAGCGTGCGCGGTTCGTGTTCGGGGTCGAACTTGGGCGGGGTGCTTTCAGGGCATTCTGTCTGTGCTGCTGCTAACAAAGGCACGAAAATCAGCCCGAAAACGAAAAGTGAGAGCCTGTTGGGGTTAAAAAACGCATTTCTCGTTGAGGTGGTTTTGACTTTCTGTCGCATAAAATGAAAATTTTGATGGCGAAAAAATCGGTTTATACTGTCCACTATACGTTTGAATAATGGCCTCGAACGTGAGCACTGCTGACGTAGCGGCGTTTAGTCGGCTATGATAAGTAGTGTATAGTTCTCGGATTTTATTTCTGCAATTTTAGCTTCAAAATAGCAATTTTATATTCCAAAAACGCCTTGCTGAACTCAACGCAATATTCATAATTGCTAAATGAGTATTTTTCTTTTAAACCAGTTTTTGTTGTAAGAACTATCCCACCGTATCGAACTATTGGAATTTGGTAATTTCCTTTAAATCGCATGTCTTGCGAACCATTTTTATTTACTTTTTTCCAAGTGTTTTCAATTATACTAGTATCGGGCGGCACTTTATCTTCTTCAACAAACCTTGTAGTTTCAAAATCAAAATCGAGTTCGTTGTAATCTACTAATGCAAAATTTTCTATATCTTGAAACATTACGATGAAGGATGGATAGAAATATAAATCTGCACCGTTTGCATTTTGAAAATGGAATGCAGGAAATTCGGTCTTAATCTCTGGAAGATTTTGCAGGTCAAATACTACTTCCTTTTTTTGGATAACAGAAGATGCGGCAGAACGTGTCTCTGCCCTGTTTTCAGAATGAGCACTCGTCACGTCCCAAATCTTATTTGAGTTTGTCAATTGTCGAAATGCTGAAACCATCTTGTTATATTTTTCGCCAATTTCTTGTTCAAAGTCAATTGTTATTTTTACATAACAGTTCTCCAAACACTCACTAAGTCCTCGAAGTGTTTCCCTCTGTGTTTTTATATCTCCTTTTATATTTTCTTTTATTTTATTCTTTATCAACCCAATCAGGAAAAAATAACTTGCGCCTAATTTTATTTTTGTAATTGTCAAGGCCTTCTTTGTTTTGGATATATCTGTCCTTAAGTCTTTCCTCTCTTCTCTTGCCGATAAAATAGCCTGCTTTACCCCTTGCATATCTTGGCTTGTTATTTCTTGAACATCAGCGCTAAAAATATTTTCTGGTAGGTGGGCTAAAAAATCAAAATCGTTGTGTGCTGGCGTTGGCAAACTATGATCGCCCGAAATTTTTTGTCGGTTGTAAATCCCAAGCCCCGGAATACGTGTATTCATATACGTTCCTGACTTTCCCAATGTAAGGCTTGCGCCTCCAAAACCAATTGAAGTACTTATTCCACTTTTACTAAAATTCAAATGAACGCCAGGGATGATTTTTAACCGTCTTCGAAAACACCAAGCCATGATTTAGACTTTTTTATTATTAGAATTTTTTTCTTTTATTATCCGAGAACTTCAGCACTGCCGCAACCGCCGCCTGCTCGATGGCTCATGTGCGGTGGACGATTAGGCGGCGGTTGACGGTAGTGCATAGAAAGCGGCTATTATTTATTTATGTGAAAGCTGTTGAATTCGGCAGGCAATATTTTAATCTATTTGGTCAGAGGCTCTATTTTGATGTTTCTAAAAGTGTCGCAGAAATACCAGCTTGTTGAGCCAAAGTAACTCGGTCAGAGCCATGCTGATAAATATGTTTTAGCAATTCTATTTCGGTTAAACCAACAGTACTCGTTTGTCTCATTGAAACAAGCATATTGCCTACTTTTAGTATGTTGTCGTTTGTTTTTGGCATATTATACCTGTCCATTATCGCCTCAATCATCGGCTTTATTGTGCTGATTGCCGGCATGCCTTCAAATGCTACATGCATTACTTCATAAGGATCTTCTTCACGTACACTACTTCTTGAATTCTCAGGTGGACCATTAGAAGAACTGTTACTTGATGAATTACTTGTTGAGTTGTTAGGCAAAGGATTATTTGAACAAGAAACCAAAGTTATAAAGAAAGCAAATATTGCTGTTGTTTTAATATTTATATTCTTCATTTTTTTATTTAGTTTGATATTATTTACAATAAGAGCTTCCAAAAACTGAAACATTGATGAATGTATCATCAGAAAGTTTATACTTTCTTTTCATCTTTGTCCTTTCTTCATCCATTAATTTTTCCGAATAGTCGCTGTGCTTAATCCCAAAATCTGGATATTTTTTATCGGCTTTATGAATACACTCAAGTTCCATGTCACCCAATTGTTTATAAAACGTGCAAAGTTCTAATCCTCGTTGCTGAAGATATTTAGTTAGCTTTTCCATCTCAATCTCGTCCTCGGACTTATTATTATCTGTCAAGCCTGATTGGCTTTTAAGTTTTAAGTCATCAATCGAAATGCGAGGTTGGATGTCACTTGGCCCTTTTGAAAGCATAGCGATCCATTGGTCAGGCATTTCTTTTGCCTTATTTTCTGATGAAAATAAATAAATGGCTATGACTGTAGGGCTGGTGAAATTTTTGTACCCGCTTTCGTTTTTATTTTCAAGATAAATTTCGTTAATCGTGCTTTCAAGTTCTTCTTTAGTTGTCGCTTCCGTGGTTAAATAAGCATATATTTTCAGTTGTGCTTTATTATTAGTTTCGGACTTTTCTTTGTTTTGAACTTTATAAGCCAGCGATTTTTTATTTGTTGGTTGGGTATCTATGGCAGATTGGTTTGCAGAAGTTGATATACTATTGTCAACCTTTGTATCATTCTTACAATTTGGAAACACGAGTAAGAGACTGAAAACTAAGAATGGTAGACTTTTTTTCATTTTTAGTTGTTTACGATAACTCATTGGTCGTCGTGATTTTTATTTTGTTATTGCTATTTATTTTTTTCTGATTGCCGCTTTCGGGCGCACTGCTGCCTGTGCGACGTTTAGGAAGCATGGACAGTAGTGCAAAGAAAGCGGCTCATTTATTATTTGCACAATTCAGCCTTTAAAGGTCGATAATTTTAATAAAAGCCTTCTTGAAAATTAAAAAGGTCTCCATCTCAGTGATCGCTAAACATCACTAAAGAGAAGACAGGTGCCGATAAGAAATATACAATTTAGTCTGATAGCGTGATACGTAAACCCTCCGGTCTTACAGGTACAGTATTCATTTCGCTAAGCCCAAGCGAAGCGAAATTCCTATTTTTGAAAAATTTTGAACCATTTCCCCGTGATAGGTGGACGTATTATTTGAAACTTCAAAACGCCCATGTGTAATCCATCCAAAACTATAATTTCCAACCAATCCTATGGCCAAAAAAAAGTTGCTTCTAAGGTTAAAAAACATTTCCGGATTGTACTCCACACCAAAAAGCACAGATTTCCTGCCATACTTGTAATCAACCCGGCCTTCCAGGACAGTATCCGTATAAGGAGGAAATTGGAAGTCTGATCCACTAAGTGGTATACCTAAATATTCACTTTCCTTATGCAGTGGAATTACCATTGAATAGGTAAGTGAATGGCTCAGTACTTGACGCCTTAGTAAATGTCGGCGGGAAATCCCCAAATTACAAATGCCATAGATTCCAAGATTATTGACACCAATTTCCCTTGCAACCGGAAATCCATCAGATGCAAAGTTGCTAACCGACTTAAAAACTAAAGTAGCCGCCCTATATCCGATGCCCAGATGTACAATACTACTCCATAAATTGTGATTTCGAAATGGAATTTCTAGAGAAAATCCAATCTGGGGTATCGCAATGTCCCTGCTTTTGACCGAAAAACTATCTATTTGTGGGATGTGATAAATAGCGGGTGAGGGCCTGAAATACTGACTGTTAATGCTAATCCTGTATTTCGTCATTTTTTTTGAAAATGTTATTTCAGGGGTGGAAGATCCTTTTAAAGGAGGCTTAACTTGCCTTTTACTTAAACTGGCAAAAAGTTTTAGTCCAAGTTCTGAGTTGTTTACATGATAAGTCCCTTCAATGGTAGTCGCAGACCCGCCACCATGTAAGTTTCGGATGTACTGTCTGCCGTTAGTTATTTTCTGAGGGCTTAGTGCTGCATACAATTGTAAATGTCCCATCATGCTTTTGTAAATCTGAAAATCATAACTATATCCAACATTAAGCCTTATGTTGGCTGGAAAGGTAATATCCACTGTCGGAGTGTTGGTAATCCCAAAACTGGCACTCTCAATTGCTCCCAAATCCTGTGCAATACATAAGGTGCCTTCAAGACCTAAGGATAGTCGTCCTTTTGATTTGAAAACCTTTACTGATTGACCAAAACCGAATAGGATACTTGGGTATCCGGCATGCAAATTGTTAGAAGTACTCCAAATCGTAAGGCTGTCACCAAAATAGTTGGTTTGATGATACCGCAACCCTTGGGTTGTTAACCCAGCCTCTGCATACCATTGCTTTTTTTTAGAGGGCATCCATTCTTTTTTAAATGTAATTGAATAGGCTAAACCAATCTGAGGCCTTACAATTACATACGGGTTCTTTGTGTTTTCAAGGAACACGGGAGGGGTGAGGTGAAAACCAATTCCAAAATATTTCTGCGCAATTATTGGCTGATGGTCCACCAGGATGAGCCAAACCAAGAGGCAGAAAGGCGTGGCTCTCTTTATAGAAAGCCACGCCAATTTTATCGTCGAATTAAACTTCATTTAACTGTTATTTTTGCAAAACCAGTCCATATGGATGGGAGTCATCATCTAGGAAAAAAGCCAGTCTGCATCTATGTGTGTTGAAAAACGGATTTTCTGGACACACTATTGCTTCACGTTGTAAAAGCCAGATACGGTGATGAATTTTACGTGTTTTTCTTTTCTTATAGTTTTTGAAATTTGACCAAACTTGAAGAGATGGACCACAAGTTTCGGGCATAAACCCAATACCAAATATCGAGAGTCTCATATTTGCGCGCCTTTTCTTATAACCCTGATTTGGTATTTTCTTGTAGTGTTTAATTTTAGCTTTCAGTGTTGAGTGGATTAGGTAGGATCTTATTTTGATTTTTGCAACCACTTTTCTATTGCTTAACTACGGATCATCGTTGTGGTCAAATTCGTGTTTTGTTTTGCGGAGCCAAGCACAACAGTCAGGTATCGCCATTGACTGTTCCTGATACTCTTCGATGGAAACGACCTCATTTCCAATCTTTACCAATCCATCAGCATTAAATAAACAGCGCTCTTCCTCATCCATTACAGGGCAGATTTCATCAGGATCATTGTCAAAATTAATAGTTTCTGGATTTTGAGTTGATAACCATTGGTTACTCTGGGCTTCAACAATAGAACGTAAAGAAACAAATGATTTTTGAATCTCAAACTGTACTAAAGGCAACCATTCATTGAAGCCGTTAAGGTCATCTAAGGAATCCAACTGTTCCGCAGTTGCCTCTGGATATTGGCTTACATAAGTATCATTATAATCCTCCACCTCCTGTTCCAAGCATTCGATACAGTCCTCGAAGTGTTGCCGGTCTGTAAAAACTAGTTTGCCATCAGCTTTAACAATAGTACTTTTGATAAGCGGGCAATTGGTAGTTCGATCCGATGCAGTTTTCTGTTCTTTTTCGCTGATTACCACTTTCTCTTTCTGACAGGATGCAAATGAGCATATGGCAACCAAAATAAAGACAACTGAGAGAGTACTAAAAATTCGAAACATAGTTTATGAATGCCTAATTTTAACGCTTTTCGGCATTATGCGTAGCCTACTTTTTCGCAAGTTGCAGGGCTTTCGGCTTTATTACCCTCATGACGACCGACCATTAAATCGATGTACAAAGGTAATAATAAACAATTGTGAGATTTCAGCCCTTTTCAGCCCACTTTGCACCAGACTCAGCCCTTTTCAGGCCATCCAATGGCATCGAGTATCTTTCGCACATCTGCCGGACAGATGTAACCTCTTGGAATTTCAATGTTTTTCCTTATCAAAAGACGCCGTAAAGTCTTAATGTCGATGTTGAGCGCTGCGGCTATTTGTTGCTTTGTGTTGAAGGTTTGTTCCGGGGGTTGAGACTTCTTAGATGAATGGTTCATGGTTCAAGGTGGCAAAATCGGTTAAAGTAATAGATGTATATGAGCAGAAGGGAAAGAATTTATACCTTTAGTAAAGGGTGGAAATACCCAAGGATCATAGCCCTTCCTGTCTTAAGTCGCAATTTATTTTTTTATCATTTTTGATTTTCCGCTTTCTGTGGCATTCGCGAATGTGCCGACGTTTAGAAGGCATTTTCGCGCATGCAATGATGGAAGCAAACTATTCATACAATCGTTCGAGCTGTATTATCGATAGAAGAAACGAAAGTCCCATTATTCCATAATTCACAATTTTTTCCAGTGTAAAAAATGTGAAGAAAATTTTAATGATTTAAAAAACATACCTAACTACCAGCATCAAATTCTCCCAATCGGTTTAGAGTACTTCCAAATTGAAAAGATATTTCCAGGTGGACACAGCCTAAAATATCATGAAAATATAAGCGATATGCGCCCGATCGGACTTTTTCTATCTTTAAGACCATAAATTTGAATACCTTAAAAATTCATGCCTATTTGGAGTTGAAGGTTCCTTCAATACATACTCAATCAAAAAAAGTAATGCTCTGTAGCACCCACTCAATCTGTGAATTTTAGGTGTAAAAATTATGGCATCTAGCTTTCTCTTTCTGGACGTCCATTTTTGGCAGTAGAGAAATGGACGTCCGGAATACTCAAACAAATTTTCAAAAGCAAC
>JBBRKB010000089.1:0-11441 GCA_038218385.1 Cytophagales bacterium
AATCAACAGATAGAGATACCTCACAGTATTAAATTAACGAGAGACATTATGCCACATCCATGCCAAACCGATGCTCAACAAATCTACAGGTGATCGATGATTTGAACACTACACTCACTTTAAATTATATTAAATCATTGTCTTTGACTTAAGCTTCTTTGGTATGGCCTCACCTCAGTCCTCTCCAAAAGAGAGGAATAAAGTGGAGCTTAAGTCCACGACATTGTATACTAAATATTCAAAACAAAAAGCCCCAAATTCGGGGCTCTTCTACTTTACTTTCAATGCTCTAAACGTTGTCGGAAGTTAACTTCGCTGACAAATACTCCCGGTTCATTCGGGCAATGTTTGTTAAGCTGATTCCCTTCGGACATTCTGCTTCGCAGGCACCTGTATTGGTGCATGATCCAAAACCTTCGGCATCCATTTGAGCCACCATCTTTTCAACACGTGTTTTACGTTCCGATTTACCTTGCGGCAGCAAAGCAAACTGAGAAACTCTGGCACTAACAAACAACATGGCAGAAGAATTTTTACAAGCCGCAACACACGCTCCACATCCGATACACTCTGCAGCATCAAATGCTTCGTCAGCAATCCTTTTTGGAATGGGAATTTCATTGGCATCAGGCACGCCACCCGTGTTGACAGAAATGTAGCCACCAGCCTGCTGAATTCTGTCGAACGCTTTGCGGTCAACAACCAAATCTTTAATAACGGGAAATGCTTTTGCACGCCATGGTTCCACCACAATAGTATCACCCTCTTTGAAACTACGCATGTGCAATTGACATGTGGTCGTTTGCTGAGGTCCGTGTGGGTGTCCGTTGATGTACAAGGAACACATACCACAAATACCTTCACGGCAGTCGTGATCGAACGCAATGGATTCTTCGCCCTTTTTAATCAAGTCGGTATTGAGCACATCCAACATTTCCAGGAATGACATATCGGG
The DNA here is from genome assembly GCA_038218385.1 of Cytophagales bacterium. Taxonomy (GTDB): domain Bacteria; phylum Bacteroidota; class Bacteroidia; order Cytophagales; family Cyclobacteriaceae; genus JBBRKB01. The sequence goes on from JBBRKB010000089.1 coordinate 956, forward strand.
CGAAACATGATCACATGGATATGTTTTCATTTCCCCTTTCGTGTCTTTATTTTTTTGTCTCCAGACTTTTAATCTAATCTTCATTGTCGTTAAACATTAATCGCTTAAAATCTACTTGTAACTTCTCTGAGTGAGTTTAACATTCTCGAAATTCAATTCTTCCTTATGCAAAACTTCGGGTTGGTTATCCCCTGTATACTCCCATGCCGCCACGTATCCATATTCATCATCCTTACGCAAGGCTTCTCCTTCAGGTGTTTGTGATTCTTCCCTAAAATGACCGCCACACGATTCGGCACGATTCAAGGCATCGTCAACCATGAGCTCACCCAATTCTATAAAATCTGAAACACGGTTGGCTTTCTCCAACTCTGAATTCAATTCATTGCCACTGCCCAGAACATTTACATTTTCCCAGAACTCTTTTTTTATGGCCTGTATTTTTTCCTTTGCTGTTCTTAATCCTTCATCTGTGCGAGACATGCCGCAGTAGTTCCACATCACATGGCCGAGCTCACGGTGGAATTCGTCTACTGTTTTCTTTCCCCGGATGGTAAGTAGTTTGTTGATACGATCCATGCTTTCCTGAGCTGCTTCCTTGAATGCGGTGTGGTCAGTTCCTACCTTATCATTCCATCCAATGGTTGCCAGATAATCACCCAATGTATAAGGGGCAACAAAGTAACCATCGGCAAGGCCTTGCATCAAGGCACTCGCTCCCAGACGGTTCGCGCCATGGTCAGAAAAGTTTGCTTCTCCCATTGAATATAAACCCGGCACTGTTGTTTGTAAATTATAATCAACCCATAGTCCACCCATCGTGTAGTGAACTGCAGGATAAATCATCATCGGCATTTCGTATGGATTGTCACCCGTGATCTGCTGATACATATCGAAAAGGTTACCATACTTTTCCTCAATAACATTTCTTCCATCGCGTTTGATGGCATCTGCAAAATCCAGGAATACAGCAAGGCCTGTAGCACCCACACCACGGCCTTCATCGCACATCATCTTCGCATTGCGTGATGCCACATCGCGAGGAACCAAATTACCAAAGGATGGATATTTTCTTTCTAAAAAGTAATCACGTTCAGCATCCGGAATTTTAACAGCGTCTTTGGCTTTCAATCCAGGTACTGCGTTTTTCGGAACCCATACCCTTCCATCGTTTCGTAACGACTCGGACATGAGTGTTAATTTAGATTGGTGATCGCCTGAAACGGGAATACAGGTTGGATGTATTTGTGTGAAGCATGGATTAGCAAACAGGGCACCTTTCTTATGGGCTCTCCAGGCGGCCGTCACATTCGATCCTTTTGCATTGGTCGATAAGTAAAACACATTGCCATAACCACCGGTGCAAAGCAACACGGCGTGGGCGGCATGTGATTCTATTTTTCCTGTGATCAGATCACGCGTGATAATACCTCTTGCTTTACCATCTACAATCACCAGGTCAAGCATTTCCGTACGCGTGTACATCGTCACTGTTCCGTTGGCAATCTGTCTGTTCAGCGCACTGTAGGCGCCCAGCAAAAGTTGTTGGCCTGTCTGTCCGCGTGCATAAAATGTTCGCGACACCTGCGCACCACCGAAAGAGCGGTTGTCTAATAGTCCGCCATATTCACGCGCGAAGGGAACGCCTTGCGCCACACATTGATCAATAATATTTACGCTGACTTCAGCCAGGCGGTGTACATTTCCTTCACGTGAGCGATAGTCTCCACCTTTTACCGTGTCGTAGAACAAACGGTAAACGCTATCCCCATCATTTTGATAATTCTTAGCAGCGTTGATACCCCCTTGTGCAGCAATGCTGTGCGCCCTGCGAGGGCTATCTTGAAAACAAAATGCTTTTACATTGTAACCAAGTTCACCCAGAGACGCTGCAGCCGATGCTCCTGCCAGGCCTGTACCCACCACAATGATATCATACTTCCGCTTGTTGGCAGGGTTCACCAACTTAAGATTAAACTTATGCTTAGTCCATTTTTCTGCAATGGGACCGTCTGGAATTTTTGAATCTAACTTCATATGTATTTAGAAAGAGCGAAATCTATTGTTGTTGCGAAACGTAAAACATGTAGAGCGGTATATAGGCAAACAAAGCCGGAATGATAATGGCAAATGCCCTGCCCACAAACCGAATAGCACCGTTATACTTGATGTGGTTAACTCCTAGCGTTTGAAACGCGCTGCTGAAGCCATGCCATAGGTGAAAGCCCAAGCCGGCCATACAAAACACATACAGACCAACATACCATGCCTTTGAAAACCAAAAAGCAACCGTGGTATAAATATCACGGTAGGAAGCTTCGTCATAGGTCACCTTTGTCATATCCGTATAGTGCATGTTGGCGTAAAAATCTTTGATGTGGACGACCAAAAATACCAGTATAATAAAACCCAGAATGCCCATGTTACGCGATGTCCAGGGAGAGGCGCTGCCATGTTTCACATAACCAACAGCACCGCGTGCAGCCCTGTTTTTTACCGTCAGCCACAAGCCCACACAGGCATGAAGAATGATGAAGAAAAAATTTCCCTTCGAGATCACTTGAATGAGCGCATTCATGCTCATAAACTCTGCATAGATGTTGAACGCGCGACCCCCATCATGCTTTAGCAACTGCCAGTTGCCAATAAGATGGATGACTAAAAAGAGAATGAGAAAAAGACCGGTGAGGGCCATCAATACTTTTTTTCCAATTGAGCTGGAAAGGAGGTTAGTAAACCAATTCATAAATTTCCGTCAAGAATTTTTGCTATGGGGCGAAAATAGTCTCCGAACTCATAGCAAACAATTCTAAGGGTTATTTAGATCGATTTTAGCCACGCAAATAGCAAATTACCCGGAAGGATTATGTAAAGTATTCGAACACTAAAAAAATCAGAGCGATTACGGCACTCACCAGAATCAGGAACCACTCTTTCCGAAAAAAACTAATTATCGCCTTCTTAACGGTTTTCATAAAATATTGATCTTTTGAAATCGTAATCATAATTCATTCCAGAATTAATTAGTAACTGATAATCACGGATTTAATAATAAGGGAAACACCAAATAGAATCAAATTGGCCACTCATATTTCCGATAATTCCATTATTGGGAATATTCCCTGTTTTAATATGTAATTCATTAGACCTACTTTTGAATCAACCACAACCACATACATGTATTTGATTTTCGATACGGAAACCACAGGCGTTCCGCATAATAAGTCTGCACCTTTAACCGATCTGGACAACTGGCCACGACTCGTTCAGCTTGCATGGCAACTGCACGATGACAAAGGAAAACTGCTTAACATTCAAAACTTTGTCATCAGACCTGATGGATTTGATATACCCTACAAGGCTGAACAAATACACGGCATCTCTACCAAGATTGCCCAAGAGACGGGCAGCCCGCTTAAAGATGTTTTGGATCTTTTTCTACTTGACCTTCACAAGGCAACGCAGATTGTAGGACACAACATCGAGTTTGATAATAATATTATTGGCGCTGAATGTATCCGTCAGAATCTCGATCCGGACATAATTCTTTCGAAAGAGAAGGTTGACACAGGCTTGGTCTCCATTGAGTACTGTCAATTGACGGGCGGCATTGGTGGAAGATTGAAGATGCCCCGGCTCCTTGAACTGCATCAAAAACTTTTTGGAAAAGACTTTGGAGATGCCCATGATGCAGCATACGATGTGGCTGCCACTGCAAGATGTTTCTTTGGGCTGATCAACGTGGGCGTTGTACCGCCTCTTGAAAATGTTGCCGTCAAGGACATTATCTATGAAGAGCCCAACCTCGATGCTGCCAACTTCAGCAGACGTGAAAAGAAAAAAGATGCAGGCTACTCACTCACGGACGAAGCCACAGCGTTAACGGATAAACCCTTTTGTCATCTGCACCTGCATTCTCAATTTTCAGTACTTCAGGCAACACCGGATATAAAAGGAATTATTTCAAAGGCCGTTGAAAACAAAATGTCTGCCGTTGCTTTAACAGATTTCGGCAACATGTATGCGGCCTTTAAGTTTGTGCGCGAAGCAAACAACCATGGCATCAAAGCGATTGTCGGTTGTGAATTTTTCCTTGCCGATGAGCGTACAAAATTAAAATTCACAAAAGATAATCCAGACAAGCGATACCATCAGGTGTTGCTGGCCAAAAATAAAAAGGGCTATCACAACCTCGCCAAACTTTCATCCACTGGCTATATAGAAGGTTTATATGGTATCTATCCACGCATCGACAAAGCACTCGTTGAGCATTATAAACAAGATCTTATTGCCGTTACCGGAAACCTGGGAAGTGAAATTCCCCACCTCATTCTCAATGTGGGTGAGAAACAAGCAGAGGAGGCTTTCCAATGGTGGCGCAATTTGTTCGGTGATGATTTCTATATCGAACTAAACCGACATGGCATACCGGAAGAAGATCACGTGAATGGCGTCATGCTTCGCTTTGCGGAAAAGTATAACGTAAAATATTTTGCTGCGAATGAAGTTTTCTATTTGAATAAAGAAGATGCCAACGCACACGATGTTTTATTATGTATCAAAGAAGGTGAGTTTAAATCAACACCCATTGGCCATGGCCGTGGGCATCGCTATGGATTGGCCAACAATGAATTCTATTTCAAATCACAAGAAGAAGTAAAATCCATTTTCCGTGATCTGCCCCAAGCCATTGAAACGATATCGGAGATCATTGACAAAACGGAAAGCTATTCGCTTGAGCGAAATGTTCTCCTTCCTAAATTTGACATCCCTGCTGAATTTCAAACCGAAGATGATTACCTCAGGCACCTGACCTACCTGGGGGCAGAAAAAAAATTCAAAGACCTAACGCCTGCTATTAAAGAACGGATCGACTTTGAGTTAGAAACGATTAAGAAGACGGGCTATCCCGGCTACTTCCTTATTGTTCAAGACTTCACGTCCAAAGCACGTGAGATGGGCGTGTCGGTTGGACCTGGCCGTGGATCGGCTGCAGGTTCAGCAGTGGCTTACTCCATTGGCATCACCAATGTTGATCCTATTGAGTATGATCTTCTCTTTGAGCGTTTTTTAAATCCCGACCGTGTATCACTTCCCGATATTGATATTGACTTTGATGATGAAGGTCGTGATAAAGTAATTAAATATGTTATTGAAAAATATGGTAAGTCACAGGTAGCACAAATCATTACCTATGGAACCATGGCTGCAAAATCATCCATTCGCGATTGCGCGCGTGTGATGGAACTCTCATTGTTTGATGCAAACCTTTTGGCGAAGATGGTTCCTGAGCGGCCGGGCACTTCACTGCATTCTGCATTTGAAGAGGTGAAAGAACTGGCCGACTTCAAAAAAGGAACGGATCTCAAAGCGGAAGTTTTGAAACAAGCCGTTATCCTTGAAGGCTCTGTGCGCAACACAGGTACGCATGCCTGCGGTGTGATCATCACGCCAGATGATCTTACGAATTTCGTTCCTGTGTCAACAGCGAAAGATTCCGACATGCTGGTGACGCAATTCGATAACAGTGTGGTTGAAAGTGCCGGCATGTTGAAGATGGACTTCTTAGGACTCACTACCTTATCCATCATTAAAACAGCTTCGCGAAACATTAAGAAAAGCAAAGGCATTGTTATTGACATTGATACCATTCCGCTTGACGATGAAAAAACCTATCAGCTTTTTCAGCGAGGGGAAACAACAGGCACGTTCCAGTTTGAAAGTGCAGGTATGCAAAAATATCTACGCCAGCTTAAGCCCGATAAGTTTGAAGACCTCATCGCCATGAACGCGCTCTATCGGCCTGGCCCTATGGAATACATTCCTGCGTTCATCAATCGTAAGCACGGCCGCGAACCCATTCAGTACGATCTGGCCGAGATGGAAGAGAATCTTTCTGAAACATATGGTATCACCGTTTACCAAGAGCAGGTCATGTTGCTTTCTCAAAAGCTTGCGGGCTTCAGCAAAGGTGATGCTGACGTGCTTCGTAAGGCCATGGGTAAAAAGCAAAAGGCCGTACTCGATAAAATGAAAGATAAATTTGTGGAGGGTTGTAAAAGCAATGGCCACGCAAAAGATATCTGTGAAAAAATCTGGATCGACTGGGAGGCCTTCGCACAATATGCATTCAACAAATCACACTCTACATGCTATTCATTAGTCGCATATCAAACAGCGTATCTCAAAGCAAACTATCCGGCTGAATATATGGCCGCGGTACTCACACATTCACAAAACAACCTGGAGAATGTTACCTTCTTCATTGAAGAATGCAGAAGCCTGGGCATAAAAGTATTAGGGCCGCACGTGAATGAATCGGGTGTATTTTTTGAAGTAAACAAAGAAGGGGAAATTCGTTTTGGATTGGGTGCTATTAAAGGCGCAGGTGAATCTGCCGTTGAAGCCATAATCCAGGAACGTGAAGCGCACAATACCTTCATTGATATTTTTGATTTCGCGAAACGTGTCAATCAACGTTCGGTAAGCAAGAAAACATTTGAATGCCTCGCCCTCTCAGGTGCGTTCGATTGTTTCAAAGACCTTCACCGAAGACAATATGTATACACCAACAATGGTGATGCAAGTCTTATTGAAAAAGCCATCAAATATGCTGTGCGCACACAACAAGAAGAAATGAGTGCGCAGGTAAGTTTGTTTGGAGGTAGCACAGGCACACCCATGCCCAAGCCAAAAGTAGATCAAGTAGAACCCTTCAACGATATTGAAAAGCTGAACCTAGAAAAAGAAGTTATCGGCATTTACATATCGGGGCATCCCTTGGACAATTTCCGATTCGAATTAGAAACCTTCACGAACGGAACATGTTCACAATTAAATGATATTGAGAACATGCAAGGTGTTGACCTTCGCCTGGGTGGCATCGTGAGCAGTGTAGAACATCGCACAACAAAAACCGGAAAACCATTCGGGAAATTTACGTTGGAAGATTATACAGGCAGCTACACGTTCACCTTGTTTGGAGAAGACTATCTGAAGTCAAAAACTTTTATGAACACAGGGTGGTTCTTGTTTATTGAAGGCGGTATCATACGAAATAGTTGGGGTCAACAGAACCTTGAATTTAAAATCCGCAACATTGATTTGCTCAATGAGCTGGGCATCAAGCGTAGCAAAGGCCTTCAACTTAAACTCAGTGTCACAGACATTACACCCGACCTCATTAACAAAATTGAGTCAGCCTGCACAGAATTTAATGGTAATACGCCCTTGTTTCTAAAGGTTCGCGATGAAAAGGAAAATATTAATCTGGAACTTCTGTCGCGGAAATTCAGAGTTAACCCCACCAACGATCTGGTCAAGCACATCAGAAAGTTGGCGGACGTGGAAGTTGTATTCTAATAGCGGTATACCTGTGTGCCCAGCTGTCATTGAGATGACAGAAAATGGTAAAGTTTGGTCATTAATTTATTTGTTTGAACTTAAGGGTATATCTTTGCGTTTCGACTCTAACTGATTTTAAATTTTATAGAACTTTTAACAACTACTCTAATGGGTAAGACACTTGAATTAAATGATGCGAACTTTGATCAGACGATAAATTCTGATAAGCCGGTGCTGGTAGATTTTTGGGCAGAATGGTGTGGGCCGTGTAAAATGATTGGTCCTGTGGTAGAAGAACTCGCCGGTGAATATGAAGGCAAAGCTGTGATAGCAAAATTGAATGTTGATGAGAACCCAGAGGTGACGGCACGCTACGGTATCAGAAGCATTCCAACATTATTGGTTTTTAAGAACGGCCAAATTGTTGACAAGCAAGTAGGCGCAGTTCCTAAATCTGTTTTAGCCTCTAAAATTGAAGCTCAGGTAGTATAAATCAAATTGAATGATACAAAAAAGGAAACCCAAATCAGGTTTCCTTTTTTCTTTCCAAGTGTATTTTATTAGACTGCTTCGGTATTTTTTTTATTTTAATTGGAAGTGCTCTATACAAAAAGATGTTGTCTTTTGGTTTCTCCTTCATAGCCATAAATTGCCATTAGAAATTGCTACTTAAGAACATCCCAATCATCTGTCCTGAAGCTAGACACAGGTAATCCTTCTTTGCTAAATACATTAGGAATAGATGCATTGGGCCAACCGAATCGAACCGCTACGGGTGATTTTATTTCTTTTGCAAAAACAACAATTGTATTCCCTTCAATCTTTGCTTTTGCAGGCACGAATTTTTGGTCTGCTCCGGCAATCATAAACTCAGTAGGTTCTCCGCCTTTCGCCATCAAACCTGTGGGCACATTATCAAAATAGATTTTCACTTTGCTCTTCTCAACTTTCATGGATTTGTACAACGGTGTTTTGTAAGCCATACCCGTTTTGCCATAGGTATCAGCCAGTGCATAGTTGGCAAGCCTTTCACCAACGGGCATTTTATATTTTGGATGAATATCTTTTACATCTTCCACATGGTCGGAGATCACCACCATTCCGGTCTTGAGTACTTCTAATGTCTTCACTTGTTGTTCACGAATCAACGTTCCCTTTTCAATTTCACCATATCCACTGAAGGGTGCTATTTGCACAAAGTAAAATGGAAATTCTTTATTGAAGTCCTTGCGCCAACTAAGGATCAAAGTTTCCATCATTTGTTTGTACGCGAGCGGTGCTCCTGTATTTCCTTCTCCTTGATACCAAATGGCTCCTGCTATTTGAAAGGGAACCAGCGGATGTATCATTGCATTGTAAACAACACCCGGTTGTTTGGGCCACCGTTTGTCTTCGTTAAGTTTTTCATTGGCAGATTGCAATGTGGCATTTGACAAAACATTTTCTGATGGTATCCATACATCTGCAGGTGTGCCACCCCAGCTCACGTTGATCAAACCAATAGGTACATGAAGTTCTTGTTGAAGTTTTCTTCCAAAGAAATAACCAACAGCACTAAAGTCTTTAACATTTTCTGGTGTTGTCGTTTTCCAATCACCTTCACCCTTTACTTGTGGAAATTCTGCGCCCATTTTTTTGGATTGAAACAATCGTATGGTTGGAGAATTAGCATTTTGTATTTCTGCCTTTCCATCAATAGCAGCATTCATAGTCCACTCCATGTTGGATTGTCCAGAACAAATCCATACCTCGCCAATCATCACATCGGAAAGCACAAGATCGCCCGCACCTTTCATACGGATTTCGTACGGCCCACCTGCAACGGGTGTCTTTATAGAAGTACGCCAAAAGCCCATGTTACTTGCCTTTACTTTCACTTCTTCGTTTGACCAACTGGGTGTGATGGAAACTTCACTTCCCGGAGACGACCATCCCCATATGGGAGCATCTGATTGCTGTTGCAATACCATGTGATCGGCAAAAATGGCCGGCATTCTCAGCTGCGCACTCACCATGGCAGGAATCAATAAAATCACCAGCAAAGTCATTCTATAAAATTTCAATTTTATTAGCATTGTCATGGGATTGGAAATAGGTTATGTATTTATAAAAAGGTTTCGCCTTTAAATTGCAAAGGAATGTATTCATCTACAACCTGTTATATTCAAATGGTGATTTGTTTCAACCGTTCTACCATTTCAAGAACAGCAGGACACACCAATGTGTTTTTATAGGTCAGCTCCATTATCTGGATCATTTTTTTTCTATCCGTATGTGGGTATTCACGACAAGCCTTGGGACGATCATGATATACAGAGCAATAATTATCACCATCCAGAAAAGGACAAGGGGAGGTTTTCAATACATAATCTTTATCCTCATCTACCACCAGGTACTGTTCAATAAAATCACCGGGCTTCATCCGTAATCCTTTTGCTAATCGCTCAATGTCGGTTTGATAAAAGATTGGGCTTGTGGTTTTGCAACAATTGGCGCACGTTAAACAATCTATTTCTTCAAACACCTCATCATGTTGTTTATGAAAGGCGTCATCCAATTTACGCGGGTTTTTCCGCTTAAGCGATAGCAAAAACTTTTTATTCTCTGCCGCCGTACTTTCCGAAAGTATTTTGAACCGCGTTAAATCCATTGGTCAAATGTAGAACAGAATATAGACAATTTAAAAAAAGCTGCGAGCTATAAGCTATGAGTTGCGAGTTGTTCGGGAGTGTGATTGGTTGTGGGAAAAAATTGATCATCTGATCAGTTGAACCCAACCCTTTATCCTCGCTGTTTTCTTTTTCGGATCGACAGCATCAAAGGCAATATCGGCTACATAATAATAATTACCTGCGTCCAGTTGCGAGCCACCATTATCGCGTCCGTCCCATTCGATATAAACTGACTTTGCGCCATCTTGTGAATTGAACGTATACACTTCCTTGCCCCATCGGTTCATAATTTTTATTCGAACGGCATCAACAAAACGTGGACATCGGCTAACATTTACAATCGGACAATTTTGGTTACTGCCAGAATCGTGATAGGCGCTGAACAGATCGTTGCAACCATCTCCGTTGGGCGTAAACACATTCGGCAATTCGTAGTACGGACAATTATCATTACATACAGCATCGCTCAT
>JBBRKB010000090.1:0-11369 GCA_038218385.1 Cytophagales bacterium
ATTCGTTCATTTTTTCTCGGGTCTAGCCACGCCATACAAACCGGATATACGAACAAATAAGAATTTTTTCCTCCTCTGTTTTAGATCGCAGAAGGATCTGCCATTTTACAATTTGCAACGCGTATTAAATGTTTAAAAGTCTACCCTGCGTTGAGTGTCTGCCCAACGTGAGGTCGAAGCGAATACCTCACCTGCAACGTAAGCACCCCATCAACCACATGTTGGTTGATGGGGTGCTTACGTCCGTCAATCTCAAAGTATGGATTTGCACCGAGTTTTTCTACTGCCTTGTCCGGTGGGAGCTTGGACGTTTTACAACTTGCTGTAGCTAATAATGTAAAAAATAGAATTCTCTTTATCATATGTGTTTGTTTCTCTGTCCGATTATGCCCCACAATCCACAACAACCGAATATACAAAACAAATATTCGCTTTTGCCACACCTATAGTTAGATAAACGCAACTTTATTTCGTTCATCTCTCTTTTACCATTCCGCTAATTTCAATTAATTTTTCGGGCTCATTTTTTTAGGTCGTTAAAAATATATTCCTCATCGCTTTGGCTAAGGTTGCTTGTTACCAGTTCTATCTGGTTCGGTCGATGATAATCCGGTATCATCAGAATGTATGCACCTGATTGCAGAGTAGAGAAGAGGAGCATTAATCCTGGCGTGTTGTTGGCAGTCTAAAGCAAAAATAAAATAAACCAAAATGAGTATGAAAAAGAATGTAATGTTAGTCGCGCTGATGTTGGTAAGCACCATCATCTTTGCACAAGAGAAAACACAACATGGCCACAAGAAAGGCCATGAACACCGTGCGGAGAAAATGAAAAAATCTTTGTTGTTGACTGATGATCAATACACCAAAGTGAAATCGATCAACCAGAACTTCAAGAAACAATTTGCTACTATTCGCAAAGACACGGCCCTGTCGCAGGGAAATGCGCGCACGAAAACCATGAAGTTGCAAGAAGCACATAAAGCGGAGATGCGTACCGTACTGAACGATCCGCAGTGGGCAAAATGGACGGAGATGCACAAGCGTGGAAAAGAGGTACAGAGACCATCTTAATTTTTCGGGCTCACTTTTTTAAATCTTTAAGAGGGCATGCACGACAGTCCGTACGCCAACCCGAGGCATGAACAACGTGGATAACATAAAAAAACCTGAGCTCATCACTCAGGTTTTTTTATTTGACTTTGTTGTAAGGTCATTTTCCAAACTTGCCACCAAAGAAATCTCCAATACTCTAAGTTGGGTTGGCGAGAATTCACCACCCCCTTGCCCCCGCCAGCGGGGGATAAGGTTTCTGTACGAGTTACGCCTCTGGTCTATCCCTGGATTTACCCATGCAATGAATAAAATTTATTACAACTCATAATGTATAACACTGTCCCCCGCTGGCGGGGGCAAGGGGGTGGAAAAAATTAAAAGATGATTGAAAAACCAAAGAAAAAAGTGAATACAAATGTTTGTTTCAAGAAAATATTTTTTTCTTTACTCTCTTAAACCTCACGACTTCGTTACACATTCCTTGCACTCACTATTCGCTTGGAGATGTGTATTCAACTTAGAAGCTGACTTTAATTCAAAACAGAATAACTTCACGAACGGAAGTAAAACACTTTCAAATGTCAACTGTTAACATTCTGATATCGTGCGCAATAGTTGGCGTGAAAACCAAATTTGTATATTGACCTATGATAAAACATCTATACTGGCTCCTTGCTTCTTTTATTTTGGTTCCTGGAGTGGTGGCGGTCGCTCAAGTGGACACGACCTACATCGCTGCGTATGAACACAAGGTGACGGGGCGCTTTTATTTTTCGCAGAAGTATACGGCCTTTACTTTTGCCGATCAGCAAGATGATATCAGACTGCGGTATTTGCCCAATACCTCGTTGAACATGGGCGTGGGAGCCACCTATAAATTTGCCACGATAAACCTCGCCTATGGTTTTGGTTTTTTAAATCCCGACAGTGAAAAAGGAAAAACAAAATACCTCGATCTTCAAGCCCACCTTTACGGAAAAAAATGGTTGATTGATGTACTCGGTCAGTTTTACAATGGCTTCTATCTGGGCAATAAAGACGTGCGTGATGTGAATGGAAATTATTATGTGAGGCCGGATATTAAAGTGCGTGAGTATGGTGCCACCGCACAGTACATTGTAAACCATAAACATTTTTCATATCGCGCAGGGTTTCTGCAAAATGAATGGCAAAAGAAATCAGCAGGTAGTCTGTTACTCGGATTGCAAATCTTGATTGGCAAGGGTTCAGCAGATAGCACACTTGTTCCTTATCTTATAGCCCCCGCCACTGACGACAGCGGAAGGGATATATCATTTTTTGAACTCGGCCCCAGTGTTGGTTATGTTTATACAGTCGTGATAAAGAAAAATTTTTTTATCATGGCCTCTGCCTCTGGTACTTTAAGTTTTGGAACCAATACCTTCCAGACGAGCACGGAAACTACGTCAACCGGGTTTTTTCCCAACCTTGACTTTAAAGCCTTTGCAGGTTACAACAGCAAGCTCAATGCTATCAGCTTAACGTTTACCAACAGCACTGCTAATTTTTCTTCCGATGAAAAAGATTCGAAGTTTTTACTGAGCACCGGAAACCTAAGGCTGAATTTTGTGCATCGATTTGATGACGCCGGGATAAGATCCTTACTGGCAAAGTTTAAAAAGAAAAAATAACAGTGAACTTTAAAAAACCGTGCCTGTTTACAAAAATGTAAGGCTTGGTGTGGAACATTTCAAAGTGTACATTACCATGGAATGATTATAATTACGAATTCTATATCCATTAAAATAAATATCATCACATGCACGCAAAGTACCTTAATCTTTTTGCCGTAATCTTGCTTTTCGGAATAGGAGCCACACTGCTGGCAAGTTTCACCTTTCAGGAAAAAGAACCGTGGACACCGGAACAATTGCTTAGCCCTGAATCGCTTGCTGCTACACTAAACGATCCGCAAGCCAAGCAACCCATTGTCATTTGCATTGGACCAGCGGCACCGATTAAGAACTCCATTGACATGGGGGCAACAAAGGAAAAAGAAAATCTTGACAAGCTTAAGAAGCAATTAAAGAACACACCCAAAGATGCAGCTATTGTTCTCTATTGTGGTTGCTGTCCATTTGCCAAATGCCCAAATATCCGGCCTGCGTTCTCCTTACTCAATCAAATGAAATTTGAAAACCACAAGCTTCTTGATATTCCTGAAAACATTAAGGCCAACTGGATTGATCAAGGTTATCCGGTGAATGAATAATCATTTGAATATGACGTTGACTTAAGCTCGAGTGCCATCCTCTCTTTTGGAGAGGACTGAGGTGAGTCCATAAAAAAGCTTATGCCAACGACATTGAATAATTCAGACTTCTTTAAAACCTTGCTGAACATCATGAAAATAAATTATCTCGTTGTGTTGCTAAGTCTCGTTGCATGGCCCAGCCTGCTGCAAGCACAAGACAGTGACATTGCCATAGGACAACCTGTTCCTGAAATCACACTGCCCAATCCCCAAGGTGATACCTTAACGTTATCTTCCTATAAAGGAAAAGTAGTGCTTATAGATTTTTGGGCATCCTGGTGCGCACCCTGCGTAGCAGAACAAGATGAATTGGCAGCGCTTTATAAAACATATAAAAAAGAAGGTTTTGAAATCTACGGCGTATCCCTCGATAGTAAAAAAGCATCGTGGCTAAACATGATCCAAAAAAAGAAAATCACCTGGCCACAGGTAAGTGATCTTAAATACTGGAGCTCGCCTGTTGCCAAAGCTTATAACCTGCATGAACTTCCTTTCAACCTATTGATTGATCAGGAAGGGAATGTCATAGCAAAAAATCTTCATGGCAAAGCGTTGGCTGAAAAAATTTCAGAAATCATAAAGTAAAACGAAACAGCTTAATGACCCTCTACAGGATTACTCAAACATTTCTTCAACAGGATTACCGGTACAACCATTGGGAAATTTTATTTTTAAAATAACCGAAAGTGTAGGGGCTATATCGCTGACGGTGTGATGGCGTACGGAAAATCCCTTCTTCACATTACTGCCATAAAAAAGAACGGGCACATTTGTATCATAGGTGTATGCAGAGCCATGTGATGTTCCCTGTATTCTCCCTGAAGTATACCAGCTTGGCTCCAGCACATAAATCAGATCACCGGAGCGTTTTGGATTGTAACCTCTCAGCACCATTCCTTTCAAACCTTCTTCTTCATAACGCCCTTGGCGAAGAATGCTTTCCGTATACACATTGGCAACACCATCAAACTGCATGAGGTATTTGTTTATCAGCTCAGCGGCAATGATAAAATCAATACCCGCTTCACGTGGGTTGTTTTGAAAAACATTTGAATTGAAATAAATCATTTCATTGCTAATGTTTTCGATCAATTCTTTATCCGGAAAATAGTTTTTTAAATAATCTTTAAGGCCTTTCATCACATTCTCGGTATTGAAATAGCCGGCACTGATGCGATTGTCTATAAGGGATTGCGCTACATCTGAAACACCATGATCAGCCGTAAGGAAAACTGTATATTTTCCTGCGCCTACTTTTTTATCAAGGGTGGCCAACAAGTCTTCAATGTTTTTGTCAAGCCTGATGTAGACATCTTCAATCTCAACAGCATTAGGCCCAACCTTGTGGCCAATGGCATCAGTTGATGAATACGAAATACTCAAAAAGTCTGTGTATGTACCTTGGCCCATCTTTTCAGATTCCAATGTTGCTTTCGCAAAATCGGTTAAGTAATCATTTCCAAACGGTGTATACCACAACAATTCAAAGTTGCCATTTGATTTTCGGAGTTCCTTAAGATCATACGGAAAAACAGGGCGGGCCATTCCGGTGAATTTTATTTCGTAAGGAGAATCATCAGAACCGCTTTCGGTGTATTGGTTGATGGGGTACACCGTATTCCACACCTGCGAAAGGTATTTATCGGCAAGGTTTTGTTGATTGAATTTTTGCACCCATGCAGGAAGTTGATCGGCAAAATAGTATGTGCTGGAAATAAATTTTCCTGTGTTGCCATCATACCAATAGGCGCCATCGGCCATATGACCACCGGGTAGAACGGCACCCCTGTCTTTAAAGGAAATACCTATGACCTTCGATTTTTTCTGTGTAGATAGTTTCAATTCATCGGTAATGGTGGTCGTGAGCAGCCGCCACGGAGAAACCTGTCCTTTGCCTTTATCAACACCAATTACTTTTTGACGTGGATCGCTTACGCAATTTACATGATCACGCAATTTTTTGTCGTACCAATCATTGGCAATAATGCCATGGAATGTAGGCGTAGTGCCCGTATAAATGGAAGCATGTCCCGGACCCGTTTCTGTTGGTATGAAATTATAGTGTGCGTTCTTTAATTCGAAGCCGTCCTTCCGCAATCGCTTGAATCCACCTTCACCAAACTTGTCGTTGAATCGGTTCAGGTATTCATAGCGCATCTGGTCAACCACTATGCCCACCACAAGCTTGGGTGGCGCATCGGAAGATTGTGCATAACCGGATAAACAGAGGGTAAAAAAATAAAAGAGTAACGTAATCTGGCGTATCATAAAATGAATTAAGCTTTAATATTAATAATTCAGACGGCATCTGATATTAAACCTATATAAAAGGTTTATTAATTATTTGAACAATAGATCCGGTCGTATACGTCCTCATCAAAGGCCTGCCGATGAATAAGTTTTCCATCGCTGTTGTAGTAAATCACAACAAAAATGGAAGCCTCCTCCACGTTCTTTTCGGTAAAATAGAGCGGATCGTCTTGTGTTCCCAGGTTTAAAATATCGGTAAAGGTTGGCGGAATAATAGCGCCCCTTCGATTGCTAAAAACACCATACATATTCTCCTGATGCACAATCGCTACCTTCTCCTGACCATTGTTATTCACCCATTTGAAATCCTTAATCTTATCCAATACGATTTTTCCAGACTCTATGTCGATCAACATCCATTGAAAATTCTTTTTTACCCATGCCGATGTATCGTTCCAATACACAATCTCCTCAAATTCAAACTTGCTTTTGGGTTTGTTATCCAACGTTATCAACCCATATGCACCTGCTTTAAAGGCAACAACATAGTGATCGTTATAACGCTTCATGTTTTTATCATACATAGGCCTCACTTCCTTCCCTGTAGTTAAATCATAAAACCCGAATTTCATATTCTTTAACAAGGGAACCCAATTTCCGGTAATATCACCTATGGCATCGTACTCTACATTTAACAATTGCGTTCCATCCATTTTCAGCAATCCTTTTTTCTCCTTCCGTGACACAATAAAAATGCCTTGCTCATGGTAGGCTATTTTATCAAAGGCAAAAGTAAAGAGCGCCTTCCCTTGCGCGTCATAAACGGTTTTCTTATCCCCATTTTCTATCCACATAAAAGCAGTTGAGTCTTTACTGGGAATAAAATCAAAAGCCGCACGTTTAAACCCAAGCGACTTATTTTGTCCACAATGAACTACCATTGAATCACCGAGTAGACCCACAGCGAAAACGCCAGCAAACTGAACAGTGTCATAGCCAATGCTTAAAAATTTTCTGCTTTTATTTTCATACAGACTCCATCTATCTGCAAGCTTCACCACAATCCAGGGTTTGCTTGCCGTTGCGCGCTGAAAAAAAACTGTTTCGCCAAATTCATCATCATACAACTTAACGCCCTCATCGGAGGTTGCCTGTATGCCATAAAATCTATGCACCAGTTGCTGCTTCTTCATGGGGATTTTAAAATGCAATTGTGCGTCCATTAATCCTTCAACGTCGTTGTGCTTGACCCAAATATGATCCGCTGGCCATGGCTCAATTTTATCAACCGGTTCTGATAAAATAAATTGATCCTGATCCGCCGCAGCGGCAAGTGCCTCGGGGGATGTAAGAAACCATACGCCGTTTTTCATGAGAGCCAAAGCATCATTCACAGCCTTTACATCTTCCCATTCGCCAACAGGGAGGGGCATAAACGTCAAAGTAAATAAACGCCATCCCGTTTCTTTCTTAATGGCAAGGAATTTTCCGCCGATAATTTTTGATCCAAGCATGCACGAGTCCTTCAACATGCGTCCGCTTTTGTGAAGAACCTGACTACACCCATCTTTTATAATTTCCAAAAATCCATAACCCAATTCATTGAGCTCATCTATACCTCCTTCATATAGCGTTGCATTATTTCGTGCGATAAGCCTGTCGCCCATGAAAAGTAAATCTTCTACAATGTTGCCACATAGGTATTCATCTCTGATTTCAGTTTCTGTAGCGTCAATAATTTTATTTCCTTCATTGTCCATAAAACCAAACCGATTGCCATTCACAAAAGGGACAAGGTGTTTGCGGTTAAGGTTTAGAATAGTAACTAGTGAATCATTTTTAAGAAGAGGTTCATTCGCCACATCAAGATCATTCTCTATATATAAGTGAAAGAGAATATCTCTGGCAAATGCCGCTGAAGTACTTTGTGGGTAATCTGCTAAAAACGTTTTATAACTTTCCAGACTTCCTGATGCTGTCGTTAGTAAAAGGATATTTCGTTCTGCTGTGGACCGGTAACTTGATTCCGGATATTCTTTTACGAACGCTTCGAAACTAGTTAATCGCTTGTCGTGGGTCTTGTCGTCAAACAACAAAAGTTCATAGCGTGCTTTCGCTTCATTGGCGCGACTGGTGTTCGGGTATTTTTGAAGGTAATACGCAAACGCCTCGTACGTGTTCATCTTCAAAGCATCAATGTAGGCCGCTTCATAGCGAAGTTCAATGGCACGGTCGCGGCCTGGGGCGGTGGCAAAATGATCAAGGAAAAAGCTATATGCCTTTTCTGTATTGATGGTCTTGGCTCGTTCGAAGGCAGCACTGTCAATCTGATAGCGCAGCATATGTATGTGGCTACTATCCAGCGGGATTTTGCGTAAGCGGTCTACCTCCTTCTCAGAAGCGGATTGAAAATTACGGAGGGTTGCATTTATAAAATGGTAAGCTGAGTCGAGATTGTAATCGGGGTTGGCCGGAGAAAAAAAGTAACGGGCCAATATATACTGAGCCCCCGCATCGATACTGTCTTTAGCCAACGATTTTTCCAACCTGGTTTTGGCCTTTGACCATTTGAGCTTTTCCATGTTGTGGAGTGCCGACTTTTCAGCAGCAACCTGACCAAAGCCGTTGATCGATACCAAGCTGAGTAAGAATAAACCCGTAGAGTATAAATACTTTTTCACAGAAGGCAAAACTACACGTTTATCGTGATAACCGTAAAAAACTGAATAGTGATAATAGTGTTGCCTAATATACTTGGTAAACTTATTATTGCATGCACCGATAATTTTTGTAAATTTTCAGTGTAAAGTAGCGCTATGGCAAAACTCAAGAATATTATTAAGCAGCTCTCGGAAAAGGACTTCACTTCTATCCATGACTCACTCGTAGAAAGCAACGCGGAGAAATCTGCCTACCTGCTCAAATCATTACGTGAGCGACAACTCTCCGACAACAAAATTATGACCGAGTTGGATGTCAATGCCAATGCCTATTACACCCTTCGATCACGCCTAAACCTCAAGATCGAAGAGTATCTAATGGAACAATTGGAGAGTCCGCGCACCGATGTATTGCGAAAAGTTGCCAATATAAACGAAGTACTTTTCACCAAGAAGAAAGCAATTGCCGTTGCAACATTAAAGAAACTGGAAAAGGAACTAGTGGACTATGACCTTGCCAATGAGTTGACCGTTATTTATAAAGCCCTGAAAAAACTTAACATAAACTCACCTGACTATTATCAATATTCACAATCATACAACCGGCATGTGGCTTACATGTTGGCTGTAGATAAAGCGGAAGATTTACTTGCAGATTATTTTAAGAAATATGGTGACTACCTTCTGAATGGAGAGGAGACCGAAAAACTCGGCCTAAGCCTGCTGATGAAAGAAATGCAAAATGTGGCGAAGCTATATGAATCGCACCGGCTGTTTGTTTACCAAAGCTGCATGTATATTTTTCATCGGCTATTTGTTGAGATTGATGACAATAACAGTGATGAAGCATCTACGGAAGATATTTTTGATAAGGTTCAAAAAATATTTGAAAGCTACCATTTGGATGGCATCTACTACCACATGAACCTGGTATTTGAGTTTTTGAAACTGGAATACTACAATCATTACAAAGTGTACCGCCAGGCAGAGCGCTACTATGAAGAAGTGAATGATGCGGGAGCCAACCTTATGGTGAACTACAACACGTTTAGCTTTCCAGCGCAGTTTCTTATCTCAAAAATGGAACGCCATCTGCGCCTCGGCACTGAAGCTGACCTACTTCAGGAAAACGAAAGCATGTTTCTTGATTTAGAAATTGACACGTTGGATGTGCCCAAACACATTATCTACATTACCTACCGTGCGCTCTCCTTTCACTATGCTGACAAGCATGAAGAGGCTGCCCGGCTCATCAACAATCTCTTGAACGAAGTGAGCCTTAAAAAATATCCCTTTGCACAATTGGAGATCAAATCATTTCTGGCTCTTCAGTATACCTTGCTGAATGACTATGAACTGTTCAGTCAATTATCGAACAGCATTCAGAGACAGATACGGATGTTTGGAAAAGATAGCTGCGAGAATGTGCAGCTCTTTATTAAGATATTAAAAATTGCCACGAGTGAAGCGAAGAAAGACAAGGGAAGAAAGATAAACGCCATTGTGCCGAAGCTAAACGCAACCACTGTGCCTTACTTTGCCCCCACAAAACTTATCAAGTGGGATGCAAAACTTATAGATAAACTTACCTCGATTTAGACGTTAAGGTTTTGAATGCTCTCATGTGACAATGGCTTGTTCAAATACAACTTCACATTGTCATATTTCTTTGAGCGGTTGAAGTCTTGAGGATTGATGGATGAGGTAAGCATGACAATCTTGCATTTGCCTTTTGTGTTGTCAGATAGTTTTTCAAATTCATCAAGGAATTGAAACCCATCCATCAGCGGCATGTCAATGTCTAGAAAGATAACATCAGGAAGAACTTTCTCTGACACATCTAGTTTCTCCATGTTCTTTAAAAACTCTATCGCACTTTTCGCTCCCGTATGTGTATAGATATTTTCAGTAATGCTCGATGCTTCGATCATTTTCTGATTGATCAGGTTATCAATCTCATTATCATCGATGAGCATCACGGTGCGGTATTTCTTTTCTGCCATAGATTTAACTTATTCTTATAAAAATAGGTTTTTAGTCGTTATTTCCAATATTATTAAACATCAAATTTAATTCCCTGTGCCAAGGGCAGGGAATCCCCAAAGTTAATGGTGTTTGTTTGCCTTCTCATATAATTTTTCCAGGCATCCGATCCGGACTCCCGGCCACCGCCAGTCTCCTTTTCTCCCCCAAAAGCCCCTCCGATCTCAGCCCCTGAAGTCCCAATGTTAACATTGGCAATTCCGCAGTCTGAGCCTTCCGCTGACAAAAACCTTTCCATCTGACGCATGTCGTTGGTCATCATGGCCGAAGAAAGACCTTGCTTCACCCCGTTCTGTAGCGCAATGGCTTCTTCGAGTGTTTCATATTTTATTAAATAAAGGATAGGAGCAAATGTTTCTTCCTGTACAATCTGAAATTCATTCCGTACTTCAGCAATCGCGGGTTTCACATAACAACCCGATTCAAATCCCTTTCCTTTTAAAACACCTCCCCGCACGACAAGCCTGCCACCTTCAGAAACAATTTGCCGTAATGCTTTTTGGTAAAGTTTCACTGCGGCCTCATCAATGAGTGGACCCACATGGTTTTCCGTATCCAGTGGGTTTCCTATCCTCAATTGCTGATAGGCTTTTTGCAACTGGTTTTTTACTTGTTCAAATATACTTTCATGGATGATCAGCCTTCTGGTGCTTGTGCACCGCTGTCCCGCTGTACCCACCGCACCAAAAACGGCTCCTCTAATGGTCATTTCGATATCTGCTTTTTCTGTAACGATGATGGCGTTGTTTCCTCCCAACTCCAAAAGTGCACGGCCCAACCGTGAGCCCACAACACCGGCAACGGATTTACCCATTCGTATGGAACCTGTTGCCGACACCAACGGGATACGTTCGCTACGCGCTATCATCTCACCGACTTCACGGCCACCATTCACTATGCACGACACACCTTCCGGCACTCCATTTTTCTGGAAAACCCGTGCTACAATTTGTTGACAAGCTATGCTACACAAAGGTGTTTTTTCAGATGGCTTCCAGATGCACGTATCGCCACATATCCAGGCCAGCATAGCGTTCCATGACCATACGGCTACTGGGAAGTTAAAGGCTGAAATTATTCCCACA
>JBBRKB010000091.1:0-11292 GCA_038218385.1 Cytophagales bacterium
ATTATTTGGAGACGTATTAAGCACTTATACATACAGTAACTATTCAACAGCGAATAAATTATTTTTCCCCAAAGCAATTCAAATCGGAAAGATTAACGGTAGGGTAAAAGATGAGGTAAAAATTTCAACGGCAACGCTGACAAATGAAGCTCCCCAACTGTTAGACAACCCAGCCGACTACAAATTCAAAGAAGATAAAGAAGTAACACCCGAAATTAAAGTTGAAAAATATAGCAACCATATTCATTTCATTGAGCTTAAGCATACTGACGATAGAATTATGGTTGTTGAGTTCAGTGACTTTTTAGTAGTTGCTGAGGCACCAGTAAATAGCAAGAACGGAGAATTGATAATAAGCGAAGCAAGGAAAATTGCACCGAACAAGCCGATTAAATATTTTGTATTCGGACATTATCACCCACATTATGTAGGCGGTATGCGGCCTTTTGTACACAAGGGAGCTACAATTTTATCCTCTACAAGTGATGAGGAATATGTGAAGTATTTAGCAAACGCACCGCACACATTGAATCCAGACAGTCTGCACCTTCAACCAAAACAATTAAAAATAAAAGAGGTAAAGGATAGTTTAACGATTACGGACAGCAAGTTTGAAATGAAAATTTATTTTATAGGTAATAAGTCAGAACACACTAACGACTATTTGATTTACTATTTTCCGTCAGAAAAATTATTGTTTGAAGACGACTTGATTTGGATAGCAAGAGAGGGTGAGATAAAAAAAGCAGGCGGAAGACAAGCAGGTTTATACAACGCAGTTAAAGAACTTGGCTTGGACATCAAGATCATTGTTCAATCTTGGCCAGTTGCAGACTATGGCGTAAAGACAGTTATTCCCTTTGACGATTTGGAAAAATCAATGACAATAAAATAAAGAATGCCTTCTTCTCGTCAACGTGGGGTCTTCGCTTATTGTATCACATTTAAGAATACACATTGAGAAGAAGCAATCCTATATCCCGTTTAATTCAAATTTTACCTACAGTTGGGATTTTAATTTTTGTCGGACTGTATGTTTTTTCATCGAGACTATATCCAGGTGGTTCTAAGGCAGATTTAAATTCTGTCGGATTTGACTGGATTAATAATTATTGGTGCAATTTAATGAACAAGCAAGGAATGAATGGACAAACAAATCCTTCAAGGCCTTTTGCCATTATCGCAATGATTATTTTGTGTCTTAGTCTAATGTTATTTTTCATTCAGTTCGCAAGAAAATTCGCAACACATCTATTTTGGAAAAATACGATCCAGATATTTGGAATTATTTCAATGAGTTTTGCCGTATTGATTTTTACAAAATATCACGATTTGATGACGACACTATCTAGTATCTTCGGAGCCTTTGTCGTAATCGGAATCACTGCTGAGGTTTACAAAAGTAAAATAATCAGAGCTTTGATGATGGAGGAAAAATTTCGAAATTGGGTACGGTACTCAGTTTGCCGCCAAGCTTCAGAAAGAAACCATAACCAATATAACCAGCTATGCCACTCCTAACAATAAATGCGCTCAACAAGTGTTTCATCCTTCTTTTTCTGATTCTTCTTTGCATGCCGGCACTGGCGCAGCGTCCAAACATTATTTACATCATGACAGATGATATGGGCTATGGAGATCTGAGTTGTTACGGACAAAAAAATTATACCACACCAAACATGGACAAGCTGGCTTCACAAGGCATTAAGTTTGTGAATGCATATGCTGCTGCGCCTGTTTGCACACCCACACGCACAGCATTCATGACTGGCCGCTATCCGGCAAAGACACCTGTTGGATTAATGGAGCCACTTCGTAGTGAAAAAACAGATGGTGCTTATGGCCTAACAAAGGACATTCCCTCAATAGCTATTTTAATGAAAGAAAGTGGCTACGCAACAGGTCTAATAGGAAAATGGCATTTAGGTTTTAGGCCGCAGCAAAGTCCGAATGAAAATGGATTTGACTATTTTTTTGGTATTCATAGTGGAGGCGCTGATTATATCTCATACAAGGGTGCCAACGGAACCAATGCACATGACCTTTATGAAAATGATGTTCTGGTTTATCCCCAAGGTTACTTGACGGATTTATTGACTCAAAAATCAGTTGACTTCATTAAACAAAAACACGAGAAGCCTTTCTTCTTAAGCATTAATTTCACTGCTCCTCACTGGCCTTGGCAAGGCCCTTCTGATAGTGCTTATCCTGATTCGCTTAACTTTAGGGAAGGTGGCTCTCCATCTGTTTATGCGGCGATGATGAAAAGCCTTGATGATGGAATTGGAAAAATTATGCAGGCGTTGGATGATGAGCAATTGGCCAGGCAAACTATCGTCATATTTACTAATGACAATGGTGGTGAACGATATTCTGATAGTGGAGGCTTATCGAATTCTAAAATGACCTTGTGGGAAGGTGGAATAAGAGTGCCTGCATTTGTGAGATGGCCGGGAAAAATTAACGCAGGCATTACTACCCAACAAGTAGCTATTACGATGGACTGGACCGCTACCATCCTTAAAGCAGGAGGTGCTCAAACTAATAAAGATTTTCCGCTAGACGGCATTGATCTTATGCCAATTTTAACAGGTAAGAAGAATGATATTGACAGAACCCTTTATTGGCGAATATCGCAAATGCGCAAACATAAAGCCATACGAGAAGGGAAGTGGAAATACTTGCAAGATGAAAAAGGCGAGTATCTTTTTGACTTGAGTGCGGACCAAGCCGAACAAAATGACCTCAAGACAAAAGAAAAAAAGCGGTTTGAAAAAATGAAATCAGAATTTGACAATTGGGAAAAGACTGTATTAGCGCCAATCCCGTTATGACAAGCGATTTGAACCTCCTCAACAAAGTAAATGGTATACATAAGGCAGCGCGAGTTTTTCAACAATCACTTTATTGGTTGCTGAATATACACTAAAGAACACTGGCGATGATAAAACTTCCATTATATTACCATTACGTGCTATCACCCATGGAATTCCCCAGTCGGTATAGAAGTTGACGTTGCTGTATTGTTGGCTATTGTTGATTTCAGAATGTTTTTTGATTTGTTATCGCAGAATAAATGGTGCCACCATCAGCAGAAAATTCAAAATCAGATTGATTGGATCCATCGGCAGTTAGTTTGGTTACGAATGTCATGTTTGCGTGCGGGATCCTCCTCTAGACATCTTATACAAGCAAATAAACTTATTAAAGTAAATGTTAATCCTGAAGCTATTCAAAGAGCCCACCCAATTACTTTTCGCTCAAATTATTTAACTTACAAGCGAGTGCTGAGCATGAATCTAAATGATTATTATATAGTTGAAATAGCTTCCATCATACTGATGTTGGCAACAGTCATTCCATTACTGCGCATTGATCACTGGTTTGTAAGGGTATTGGATTTTCCACGTTTACAAATATTAACATTAATAGGTATTGTATTGCTATTGCAATTCTTCACAAAACAGATGGCAGATCCTATTGGGAAAATGTTATTGTTGTTTACGATAGGATGTGGCATATATCAGGCCTGGTGGGTCGTTAAATATTCAGTATTTGTTCCAAAGGAAGTGAAGGATGCAGTGGGAAACAATCACGAGCATATCTGTGTCTTAAGTACGAATGTGCTCATGACAAACCGCCGCTATGGTGATGTATTAGAACGGATAAGGGAATGCAATCCGGATATCATCGTTACCCTTGAAACCAATAGATGGTGGGAAGACAAACTTAAGCCCCTTGAACAAACTTATAAACATACGATCAAATGCCCGCTCGAAAATCTGTACGGCATGCATGTGTATTCAAAAATGGAACTCCATAATTCCGAGATTAAGTTTTTAGTAGAAGATGACAAGCCATCCATACATGCTTGTGTGAAACTCCGCAGCGGTAAGGAGGTTCGTTTACATTTCTTGCATCCGGCTCCACCAAGCCCATCTGAAAATGGATCTACGACGGAGCGCGATGCCGAACTTTTGGTCTTGGCGCGCTCACTTTCCGATACCGAAAAACCTGTTATTGTTGCTGGTGATTTAAATGATGTGGCGTGGTCCCGGACAACACGTACGTTTCTGAAAATTAGCGGCTTACTCGATCCGCGGGTGGGGCGTGGTACATTCAATACCTTTCATGCCGGTTATTGGTTTTTACGCTGGCCGCTTGATCATTTATTTCACAGTAATCATTTTACCTTGATTAATATGAAGCGATTGAAA
Source organism: Cytophagales bacterium (assembly GCA_038218385.1). Classification (GTDB taxonomy): domain Bacteria; phylum Bacteroidota; class Bacteroidia; order Cytophagales; family Cyclobacteriaceae; genus JBBRKB01. The sequence goes on from JBBRKB010000091.1 coordinate 4,218, forward strand.
AGTATTGGGTCGGATCACTTTCCATTGCTTACTACGCTTGCATTTACTCCTGAAATGAAATACAGGCAGCAGGGTATTAAACCCGATAGGGACGACAAAGAATGGGCAAAAGAAAAGGCAGCAGAAGAGGGTGTTACTGAGAAAGATGTTCCCGACTTGGCTTAACCTCCTGGCAATTTTGTTTCGACACAGTTGTGATTTAATGCTGTACTAATTCGATCGTCTGATAAAGTCTTACTCTATTTACGTATCCCCTATTGCCACAACTAATATCAGCAAATACAGAACTAACCACCATAGCGTGTCTGCAACATTCAGGCTATCGAAGCCTATAAGACACGTTCACAAAAAAATGATGTCTATTTTCTTAAAAGAGATTAACAATAGGTGGAGTCTTCACACAGTAAAGTGTTATATATGTTTGACTACCTTTTGCACAATTCACACTTTTCGGATCGTTCAAAAATATTACTAAGAAGTCTCTGTTAGTACTGGCGCCAAATCGGTACATTGAGTAACATGACAATATAAGCTAGCATCTTCGCTTTTGCTTTACAATCAGCCACAATGAAAACCCTTGCATACATAACGAACCTTAGTGTTGTTTTTGGTCTCCTATTTTTGTGCAGTTGCGCTATCAATCCCGTTACCGGGAAAAAACAATTTGTGATGATGTCAGAGCGACAGGAACTCGCCATGGGTCAGGCATCCGATCCTCAGATCATTGCCTTCTTCGGAACGTATAATGATCCTAGTCTGCAAAAATTCATTAATGAAAAAGGTCAGCAGATGGTGAAGATTTCCGATCGCCCCAAGATGACTTATAAATTTGCGATCGTGGATTCACCGGTGGTCAATGCTTTTGCCACTCCGGGTTATGTTTATTTCACCCGTGGTATACTAGCCAACTTCAACAACGAGGCAGAATTTGCCGGAGTGTTAGGACATGAAATCGGTCACATAACGGCCAGGCACGCGGTCATCCAACAAAGAAATTCAATGTTGGGGCAGCTTGGAATAATTGCCGGTGTGATCTTAGTACCAGAGCTTTCCGAATTTATCGAACCACTCTCTGCAGGAATGCAGTTGGCCATGATGAGTTTTGGAAGAGATGCAGAACGACAATCGGATAGACTTGGTGTGGAATATTCCAGCAGGATTGGGTATGATGCTTCCGAAATGGCTGAATTTTTTAATACACTATCACGACAAACGCAGGCCGCTGGTGGTGAGAAAATTCCTGAATTTTATTCCACGCATCCGTCTCCGGAGGAGCGCAATATCACTGTGACTAAACTGGCAGAAGAATGGAAAACGAAATTAAAATTAACCGATCCACAAATCAACAGAAACTCCTACTTAAAGAGAATTGATGGATTGATTTTAGGTGAAGATCCAAAACAAGGATTCGTTGAAAACAATAGTTTCTATCATCCTATGATGAAATTTCAGTTTACAATTCCCAGCAACTGGAAACTTCAAAATACGCCACAGCAGGTGCAAATGGCTCCTGAAAACGGAGACGCATTGCTGATGCTTACCCTTGCCGGGAATGGGTCGCTGGAAGAAACGGCCAGCAAGATGTTGGAGCAATATAAACTCACGTTGGTCGAGTCAAAAAAGGAACGTATCAACGGACTTAACTCCATCCTGATGATAGCCGATCAGAAACAGGAAAAAGGCACCATCAGAGTGCTCTCCTCATTGATTCAATATGATGGCAATATTTTTAGCCTGATGGGAATTTCAGAACTATCAAAATCTGTAAACTACCAATCCGCATTCCTTTCCACCATTAGAGATTTTAAAGAACTTACTGCGGTTGATAAGTTAAATAGAAAGCCGGAAGTGATACGAATAAAAACAGTGCGGCAACCAATGACTGTACAGGCTGCTTTTCAAAATTTCGATATGCCGGCAAACCGTTTTGAAGAGTTGGCTATATTAAATGGGATGAAGTTGAATGACAGGCTTAGCACAGGGACGCTGATCAAAGTGGTTGAGAAATAGATTGTCTAACCACCAGCAAAAAAATATCTAGCTATTTCCAATAGCTAGATAACGTCTGCTACTTATGCGAACGAAGGAGTGATTAATGTCAAATTATTATTTCTTACTAATCACTAAATATCCTTGAAGGTAGTGCCCGCTACAAGCACAAGAAAACCACCTAACAATAAGGCGTAATTGTATTCAGTCAACAGCTGAAAATAGGTATAGTGGCCAATGATTCCGAGGGCACCACTGATGAGCCCGATGATCCAGGTAATTTTTTTAGGCGAAGAAGGTACGTTCATAAAAAGGCTGTTTGCAATTTGGTGGAGAAAATATTTCCGGATGTTACAGGTTGGTTTGGAAGCAATTCAGCAAATAGGATCGGGCAATAGAATTTCTATCGCCCTGTCCGTAGGCCGTCTAATTTTTGTGTTTAAAAAGATAGAATAGACCTACTTGAAAGCCTCGGTTGTAGGAATTGAAGGCGTCACTTTCATTGATATTTGTTAAGCCATGATTGTATCGGATGTCAAAGCCCAGTCCGGTGGATGGTTTCACATAGCTCATGCCAACAACCGCTCCAATGTCGGTGCTTTTGAAATTGGATTTTACTTCCGTGGTGATATTACCAACTTCGGATTTGGCACTGGCCAAAATACCTAATTGCGCACCTGCTTCTATTCTGAAACCATTATCGAACATGTACTGAATAAGTAGTGGTATGTTGACATAGTTCAGGTTGAGTTGCGAGTCGTTGCCGTTGCTTTTATATTTGGTGCCTTGTACCGAATAAATAATTTCCGGCTGAAGCGCAATTTGGTTATCCAAATGAATGTGGCCAAGTAAACCAACATGAAAGCTGTATTTCATATCGTTATTGGAGCTGTTATCCCCCTTGATGTTATAGGCATTCAAGCCACCTTTTATTCCAATGTTTGTATGCTGCGCATGAACCGTCACGGTCATTAGAAGAAAAGCAATTGCTGTTAATAGGTAAGTTCTCATATATTTTTTGTCCAGATGTTTGTTGCCTGTTTGTGGCGATTGATTGAAGTTAGGTCAAAGGTCAGCTATTTTATTGACGTGAATGTTGCACATCCGCGGCTATGAGTTACATAATTCACGGATGGGGTTTGACTGGCTTTTCTATTTTAGAGTTTGTCGGAAAAAGAAAGCGCATGTTTTGCAGACACCAGTTCTTTTCTATTCAAGAAAATATGCTTCATATTGGATGGAGTAAATTGTGTGGCATTTTTCGAAAATCATTCCATATCTTGTATTGATTAAAATTAAAACAGTCACAAAATGAAAGATAAAGTTCTCTACTTGTTGGCAGTCATCATTGCATTGGTAAGCTTTAGATGTGCAAACAAAACTGATCGGGACACATCTTCGATGCAAGCGCCCGTACGCGCACCTTTTGAAGGAATAGACACGCTTGCCACAAACGATTGGTGGAACCGAATACCAAACAAGATCATCGACCTTAAAGTAAAGCGGGAAGATGTGATAGCATTTGGAATTTACACGGTATCAAACAACACATTAAAACTGAGCGCACAGTTGTTCCCATTGTATCCTAACGAAACACGTGAGGTAAGATTGGAAATAAAAAAGGAGAACGAGTGGCAAGCAGTGCAGAAGCAAAAGGTAAATGATCTGGGATGGTCGACACTTTTCAGAGTGGAAGGCTGGGACGACTCAATAGATGTACCCTACCGTTTGCTGCATGGAGACCATGCATCGTTTGAAGGTCTGATACGAAGGGATCCAAAAGACAAAAAAGAAATCTCTATTGCTGCTATGTCATGCAACAGCAACAAGGACCGAGGCGACCGTAACGAATTCGTTCGCAACATTAACTTTCAAAACCCCGATCTGATTTTTTTTGCCGGCGATCAATCGTATGATCATACAGAACACACCGCTGCCTGGTTAAAATTTGGAATGCAGTTTAGAGAAATATTCAGAACACGTCCTTGCATTACCATCCCCGATGATCACGACATTGGTCAGGGAAACTTGTGGGGTGAATCAGGGAAGAAAGCCTCATCACAAGCGGGCGATGATGGTGGCTATTTTTTTCATCATGAGTATGTGAAAATGGTAGAGCGATGCCAGACCGCGCATTTGCCAGACCCGTACGATGCCACTCCAGTAGAGCAGGGGATAGGTGTTTACTATACAACCCTAATCATTGGGGGAGTGGATTTTGCGATCATAGAAGATCGAAAATTTAAGTCAGGACCGAAAGGGAAGATACCTCAGATTGGACCACGACCCGATCATATTCGCGATCCCTCGTATGACCCTGCTTCCATTGATTTACCCGGCCTCCAGTTGTTGGGAGATCGTCAATTGAATTTCTTGAATACCTGGGCCGACATGAACGCTGAGGTTCCGATGAAAGCGGTTTTATCACAGACCGGATTTTGTGGCGGAGCACATCTGCATGGCACCAAAGAAAATCGACTGCATGCGGATATGGATTCCAACGGGTGGCCACAGAGTGGGAGAAACAAAGCGCTGAAAGCTATCAGGAAAGCCAATGCTGTGCACATAGCAGGCGATCAGCATCTGGCTACGGTGGTGCAACATGGCACGGATGTATTTGAAGATGGTCCCTGGGCCTTTGTTGTTCCGGCCATTGTGAATAATTATTATAGTCGTTGGTGGTGGCCCGAAGACGAGAAGCCCGGAGCTAATGCAAACAATGTGTTACCCTGGACCGGTAGATTTCTTGATGGTTTCAATAACAAGATAACGATGCACGCTTACGTAAATCCGGAGAGTCCATCAAGCGGATCAGGATATGGTTTGATTCGCTTCAACACCTCTGATGAAGAGGTGACATTTGAATGTTGGCCACGCGATGTTGATGTGACAATGGCTGATGCAAAACAATTTACCGGTTGGCCCATGACCGTAAAAGTTGATTGAAAAAGGAGTTTTGATCAACAAGATTTTATCATTTAAAACAACAACTACTAAGCATGAAAAGAAGAACATTCTTAAACAATACAATACTGTCATCTGCAAGTCTTGGATTAACTCACAATCTTGTTGGAAAAATATTTACCGGATCAAAACCAGAAATTAAAATTCGAGCCATTACAAAAGGTCCAAAGTTTCATTGGTTTGGATACTATGATAAATTTCAATTTGATGTATCAGGTCGATACGCTTTAGGTATGGCTGTCGACTTTGAAGGCCGTTCACCACTGGCAACTGATATCATAGAAATTGGGATGGTCGATTTAGCTAAAGGTGATAAATGGATAAAGCTAGGCACCAGTAGTTCGTGGGGCTGGCAGCAGGGATGCATGTTGCAATGGATACCGGGTTCTGCTGATGAAATCATTTGGAATGATTGTGAAGATGGTAAGTTGATAAGTCGCATCCTGAATGTTAAAACAAAAAAGATGCGAACACTTCCTAAGCCTGTGTATGCACTTGAGCCATCAGGTAAGTGGGCCATTGGCACTGAGTTTTCAAGAATACAAAAACTTAGACCCGGCTACGGTTACGCAAGCGTTGCTGATCCTTATGAAAATGTCAAAGCACCTCAGGAGATTGGATTGTATAAAATGAATTTGCTTGACGGAGAGCATAAGATGTTGTTTTCCTTGGCAGACATTGCTGCAATACCTTACCAAGGAAAAAGTCTCGATGAATACTACCATTGGTTTAACCATTTGCTGGTGAACACCGATGGTACACGTTTCACTTTTTTGCATCGCTGGCGCGAGAAGGAGACTGAAGGAAAACCAGCTACTGGTGGATTTACTACCCGAATGTTTACGGCAGATGCAGAGGGTAAGGATCTTTATGAGATTGATCCATCAGGCTTTACATCCCATTTTATTTGGCGTGACCCCAATCACATATGTGCTTTCACCAAGCCGGAAGGTCATGAGATGGGATTTTATTTGATTGAAGATAAGACTGGCCGAGTAGAGCAGATGGGAAAAGAAAAAATGCCAACCAATGGACACCAAACGTATTTACCTAAACACAACAACGAATGGTTGGTAAACGATAGCTACCCGTTGGGCGAACGACTTCAACATTTGTATCTCTACAACATTCCGAATGATAAGAGAATTGATCTTGGAAAATTTTATTCCCCCGATGTTTATAAAGGAGAGATACGTTGTGATTTGCATCCACGTACCAACAGAGTAGGAGATAAGATCATCATCGACTCAACGCACGAAGGCAAGGGTAGACAAATGTATTTGGTGGAGATTGATGGTTTGATTTAGAAATTGTATAAAAGTACGATGGGTAAAATAGAACTGCAGGAAATGGAAATAGGTATGAAACAATTCCGATTGCCAAGAAAAATCAAAAAAACATTAAAAGGGTTTTGGTTATACCCTGCCGATGAAATGGGGGGCTCTTTGATGGCATCTCCGTCTAAATATGAAAAAGATTATAAAGCACTTCAAGCTGGCCTGCTTAGGAATTTAAACAACCGAAAAGACTCTAAACAAAGAAGAAAGGAATTTAGAGAAAAATTGGATAAAGAAGTCTTTGTTTCTGATGAAGAACTAAAACGATATGTGAACGAAATCTTCCATCAGTATTTTCAAATTTCATCATACGACACTTTGCTCGAAGCAAAGAAAAAACCCAAGGCCATTATTGCTTACTTCAATTTTGTAAACGCCTATCAATTACATGAAGCAGGAGATGATAGTTTTGGAAATATCTGTTGCCTTGCGGTCGATAAAGCGCGCGAATTAGTAAAGGCAAGAAGAAAGAGATAGACCCTCAATGATGTCTTTCCTCCAAGGTTTGCCTTACCCTGATAAATTAGTATATCGAATGCCAGGAAAATTTAAAAACAAACACCGCATAGCATCAGCCCGATTAAGGAATTGGGACTATGGAAGCAATGCTTCCTATTTTGTTACCATTTGTACGAAAAACAGAGAACATTTTTTTGGTGCCGTTAGGGAAGGTATCATGATATTGTCAGAGATGGGAAAGGTATGTAATGATTGTTCGTTGGCGATACCACAACGTTTTCCATTTGTGATATTGCAATCACACGTTATGATGCCAAACCATATTT
>JBBRKB010000092.1:0-11292 GCA_038218385.1 Cytophagales bacterium
TTGATTCAGTATTAATGTAGAATCGATTATATCGAAAGTTGAGAAGGATTTCTCCTTTAAATAATCCAATGAAACCCAATGACCTTTTACAGATTCAAATTTTGATTTTTCGGTGCAGCCAAGCATCCAAAGAGTAACAAGCAAGGTGAGTGCAATTCTCATTTTATAAAATTATTATTTCCCTGAAACATTACCCAACATCTTCCCAGGCTTCATCACCCTTTTAAATTCCAAACTTCACGATCCGAAATTTATCAGCAGGCCAATATCCATTTTATATGCTTCCAAATAATTGATTGCTTGCGCAAGATGAACATCCTCAAGCGCATTACAGCCTTCAACTCCACCATTTCTTTTTTTCAACAAAGAAATCAACACGCCTCCTGCCAACCCGCTCCCTCTTATAAAATATGTCCATCTCAAACTCTCTACTGAAATTCAATTTTTGAGAAGTCATCTCAATCTCCATACAACGTTGATAAATCCTTTCCTGAAAGCCCTGCCTGACCGGCAGGCATTGCCTAATATGCCATGCACTTCCATAGCACATCCTATAATCTTTCCAGTGAGTTCGCTATCGGGGTATTTGTTGTTGGTCATAGTACCGAGAGATTAGAGTGACCCCGTCCTTCCCCCATCCACCGGCACATTTATTCCATTGATGTAGGATGCCGCGGGTGTTGCTAAAAAAGCAGCAGCTGCAGCGATCTCATGTGCATCACCAATTCTTCCGGCGGGAATTTCTGAAATCATTTCTTCTTCAACTTCTTTTTCACTTTTGTTAAATTTTTCTGATCGGGATTTAATTAAAGATTCCAATCGTGCCGTCATGATGGCGCCGGGTAAAACATTATTGACCGTAATGCCGAAAGGTGCCAACTCCATTGATATCGTTTTAGACCAATTGCCCACTGCACCACGTATGGTATTGGAAACACCTAAGCCACGCATGGGAATTTTCAGGGAAGTGGAAATGACATTGATGATACGTCCATATTTTTCTTTTTTCATAGAGGGCACACAAGCCTGCATTAATATTTGATTGCAGATAACGTGGCTGTTGAATGCCTGTGTAAATTCATCCAGTGATGCATCTATCGCCAGTCCGGCAGGAGGTCCGCCAGTATTGTTAACAAGAATGTGAACATCAGTATTCTTAACGTACGTTTCAATTTTTTCCTTCACCTCATGTGGATAGACGAAATCAGCCACGAGGTATTCATGTTTTTGTCCGTCATCAATAGAAAGTTCTGACAATGTTTGCTTAAGGCGCTCTTCATTGCGCGCCATCAACGTTATGCTTGCGCCTAACAAAGCGAGTTCGATAGCCGTTGCTTTTCCTATTCCTTGGGTGCTGCCACATACGACAGCGCGTTTGCCTGTGAGGTTTAAATCCATTTTCTGTTTAATTTTAATGTCCGTCTATATTTTCTTTGTGCCAATCATAGCCACAATATCTACATTGCTTGGCATCTGGTGTACGTGCCAGTTTGAAACATTTTGGACAATAGTTCCATTTTAATTTCCCTTCATTCTCCTTTAGAATGCGCAGAGCAGTTCTCTTTCGAAATTCTTCCACTCCATCATTTAGAAGCTTCAGTACATTTGGGTCGTCAGTCATCCATCCCTTTTTATAATAAATTGCTCTTTTTTCCACACTAGAATAACTTTTTATATTAAAGGCATAATGCTTCCATGCCTTTGATTCATCGAGATTCATCAAGTAGGAAAAGTGATCAATTATATAGTCAACCAAGTCAGGATCCATATCACTAAAATCTACTCTTAAATATAGACTAAAGTTGTTAGTTTTATAAATGACTCGTGTTGCTCAGTTAACCAATCAACATATGCAATTTGAAAACACATTGACGTTTGCAAAAAAGATGGACAGAAGTGACCCGTTGAAAAAATTTCGATCCAGGTTTCATTATCCTACATCTAAAGGAAAGTCAACTATCTACTTTACCGGAAACTCATTAGGGCTTCAACCCAAGTCGGCAGAAAAAATTATTCATCAAGAATTGAAGGATTGGGCAAACAAAGGTGTAGAAGGTCATGTGTATGCGAAGCATCCCTGGGTAGGCTATCATAAAAATTTCAAAAAAACACTCGCCCAACTTACGGGCGCCAAACAGGACGAAGTTGTGGCCATGAACCAGCTCACAGTGAACCTTCACCTGCTGATGATTTCATTTTATCGACCTACAAAAAAAAGATTTAAAATTATTACAGAGGCGGGAGCATTTCCATCCGATCAATATGCTGTGACATCGCAAATGCGTCTCCATGGATTTAATCCGAAAACGGCATGGGTTGAACTTGTGCCACGTGATGGAGAAGCAACGCTTCGCACTTCGGACATTGTGAAGACCATACATCAGCATGGCAGTGAGGTGGCGCTGGTGTTGATTGGTGGCGTACAATATTATACCGGACAATTTTTCGACATCAAAAAAATAACATCAGCGGCGCATGATGTGGGTGCGCTGGCAGGTTGGGACCTCGCACATGCTGTTGGAAATGTTCTGTTGCAATTACATAACCATCAAGTCGACTTTGCTGTGTGGTGTACATACAAATATCTCAACTCAGGGCCGGGCTCTATTGCGGGCGCTTTTGTTCACGAAAAACATTTCGGAAATAAATCAAGGCCACGCCTGGAAGGATGGTGGGGCAATGATGAAGGTGAGCGATTCAAAATGAAAAAAAAGTTTGAGCCCATGCAGGGAGTTGACGGATGGCAACTCTCTACCTTCACCGTGATGAACGCGGCATCACACCTGGCATCAATGGCAATATTTGAAGAAACATCCATGAAAGCACTGCGAATGAAGAGTGAGTTGTTAACAGGATTTGCCGAATTTCTTTTGCGTGACATGGACCCTAATGAAGAAAGTATTTCCATTATTACGCCATCAAAAATTAAAGAACGAGGTTGTCAACTTTCCATTAAAATTAAAAAAGGTGGTAAGGCTGTGTTTGATACCGTTGTTAAATCAGGTGTGATAATCGATTGGCGAGAGCCTGAAGTTATTCGGATTGCACCTGCGCCTTTGTACAATACATTTGAAGAAGTGTTTCTGTTTGTGAAAAAGTTTCAGAAGGCTATAAAGAAAGTGTAAACCACTGTCCCCCGCTGGCGGGGGTAGGGGGTGGATAAACGTAATTCATTCTTTGGAGACGGGTGGATTTTTTATCTTTTTCGCTGTCTACTTTACTCAACTGGAATGTGTGATTTGTATTGCTCGTATCTTACTAATACTTCGCGCACATAATTCACTGGCTCTTCACATTTACAAAAGCCTGCTGTTACCACTTCATCTTCACGAAAGTCAGATTTTTTCAAAAGAAAGTCTGCCACATGATTTTCCCAATGAAGCGAATCTGCCCCCTGTTTTGCTGCCAGGCGATACGCATCAAGCACATGCCCAAGGCCTGCGTTGTATGATGCCAACACAAATTTTATTCTTTCAGTGGGATTTTCTATTTTCTTCGTCCAATACCTATCCAGGTATTTTAAATATTTACAACCTGCCAATATACTTTGATGCGGATCATTGGCGTCTGTTGCGCCAAAACGTTTAGCTGTTTGGGGCATCAACTGCATAAGCCCTTGTGCTCCTGCCCACGATTCATCATCCACTTCAAACCGCGACTCCTGATAAATAAGTGCGGCTAACAATCGCCAGTCCCAACCCAGTGATTTGGCTCCTTCTTTTATCCACTCATCATAGCGCGACAATCTATTGCCACCCATGCTGGAGTAATCGCTGTTCATGCGCATGCGATAGGTGCGTGGACTTTTATAATAACGGTTATAAATAACCATAAACGTTGGCTCCCGTTTCAACAAGCCAAGCCACGTGTTGAGTGCTTCCAAAAGGGCTGGGGAATTTTTCCGTGTTCCCCACGCAATTTGTTGAGGTAGACTTAAAATAGTCTTCACGTCTATGTTGGGATAGTAGGCAGCGTTCACGGCGGCAATCGTATGGTCTGCAACGGTATAATTAATCTCACCACTTGAGACACGCTTTATATAAGACTCTGTCTCGGCATCTACCGTATCTTCTTTGATAAGGATATCGCCACCTATTTCTTCCGATAAATTTTCAAGGCGTGGTACGAAAGAAGAATGACGGAGCAAATGAATTTCCTTACCAATAAGATCTACCGGATTTCGAATAAGGGAGTCGGTAATCTGATCTTGCGTGAGCCTTCGCCAATTGCGTGGCTTTCGCTGTACGAGCACCTGGTACGAATTATAATGTGGGCGTGTAAAGGCAATATATTTTCTGCGCTCTTTGGTGATGGTGAGTGGGAAAGCCATGATGTCGGCATCACCTCTGTTTAATTTATTGATTGACTTCCCAATGCCCCGCGAAATTTTCAGTTTCAAGTCAACATGGATAGACGCTGCAAAAAGTTTCAGTAGCTCGTAATCATACCCCATGGGTTCTCCCTTGTAAATAAAATAGCTAAGAGAATTATTGTCGATTATAACATTTATGTATCCTCTTTTCTTAATGCTGTCCAAATCAATCTCAGCGGTAGATGTGCGAAATGCATCTTCATTAAAAGATGGTTTGTCGCATGAGATCGATAAGAGAGGGAGCAAGACAAGAAAAACGTACCCCGGCTTCAATGGCATAAGGGATGAAAGTACGTAATCCTTTAGAAAATAAAAAAGCCGACCCATTGAGGTGGGTCGGCTTTGACTTATAAGGTTCTGATTTAGACTACCTTAAAAGCTATACCGAAGCCCTAATTGCATGCTCCAGGTGCTGCTTGTGTTTATGGCATCCAGCTGAGGATCGGTTACCAAATCACCATCGATATTTTGCCATCTGTATAAAGGCTTGTTCTCAGTAGTGTTATTGATACTTCTAAAAACAAGGGGATTTGTTGTTCTTGTTATTTGCTGAATTCCCCAATTTTTGTTCAACAGGTTAGAGAAATTGAGAATATCAACAGAGAATTGAAGCGTATGTTTCGTTTTGTTCTTGCCGGTTTCCATGAAAAAATCCTGAAGGAAGCGAAGATCTAAACGGTTGTACCACGGACGAAGTGCACTGTTCCTTTCGGCAAACTCACCCCTATGTTTTTTGAGATAAGGTGAGTTGTTAATGAACTGTTCAAAGGCATCTTCTTGCTGTGCAACAGTGAATGTAACAGGCTGTCCCGATACAGTTGCCGTATAGGCTTCGAAATTCATCTCACTTTTGTTTTTAGGAACATACATTAAATCTGTAGAACCGTTTCCGTCACCATTCAGATCACCATTGTTCACGAAGCTATAAACGCCTTGATGTGCGCCTTCATAAAATAAAGATAAAGTGGATGCAAAATGATTTGCGTATTCTTTTCTATACGAAACATTCGCGATTACACGATGAGGAATTGCATACGCTGAGTTTGCCAACTCCAAGGCATTTGACGTACCTACATTGGGGTTTCCATTCCAAACAGACGTTGCCTGGCTTCCAGGATTGGCCGTTACTTCTTTAGCAACCGTATACGTGTATGCAACAGATCCGTAGAATCCTTTGTCATACGTTTTGCTCAACTGAAAAGTAAGCGCCATAGAATTACCTTTATTGGTATTCTCTAAAACTATAGCAGAAGAAGTTCCGGGATTTAAATTCCTGTCTGCTGAAGTAAGATAGCGAGGGCGTGTAAGGGAACCTTCCGATACAATGCCATTTGTCTCAGGAGTAAAGTTAGCGTTACGCATCTTCACGGCGTTGATGTCTTTCGTGAACAACGCTTCAAATGTTGCCGTCAAGCCAAAGGGCAACGTCTTATCAACAGCGATGTTGGTTCGGAATACTTGTGGAAATTTAAATTTTGAATCAATGAAGACAATATTGCCGGGGGCTGATTGGCCAGCTGTAGTTGGGAAAAGCGATGCATAGGCATCAGGATCTTTTGAAAAGGTTATCGTTGACAATGTTGCTTGTTCACCTACATTGGCATTTCTCAACCGCGCACCAAACTGATACATGCCCGAATTGGTTGGCATGTTGGTTAAATAAACAAAAGGAATGCGTCCGGTAAATATTCCTGTTCCACCTCTTACTACCAGGGTCTGGTCGCCATTCACATCCCAGCGCGCACCAACGCGGGGCGATAACAGGATGGGAGAAGAAGGCCATTTGCCTGTATTATAGTTTGTCTTTTTTCCAGCTTCATCATAAAATTCAAGCGCCGTTACAGCAGGATTCTCCAATGGATCTTGTGAGTAAATCGCTTTATCACCACGTATTCCTACCGTAAGTTTTAAGTTGTTGAAATTCATTTCATCCTGCGCATAGATGCCAAGCTGCCCCACTTCCAATTCAGCAGAATACACTGACTTCTGGCCTGGCACCAAAGAATAGGTGTAAGCATAATAAGCCGGCTGCTCATCAGTCATAAAATCATTCAATGAATTATACACATAATATCCATTTGACGCAGCCATAAACTTGTTTCCTACTTTCTGAAATTCGTAAGTACCGCCCGCTGTTAGGGTATGCACGCCCGCATAATATGTAAAATTATCAGTGATGGTGAATACATCATTAATAACATCATTGTTGTTGGTGAAGGGATCCATTCCGGCGCTCATATAGTTGTTGCCTGCACCGTCAAAAATATCTACCGTAGGAAAAACGGGTCCTTTGAAAGTTCGTGTTGTATTGATTTTAGTAATGGTAGCTAAAAATTGGTTAGAGGTTTTTTCGCCAAACTTGCTGTTCAATTCAAGTGTTCCTGTCTGCACCTTGTCTTGAAATCCATAATTGGAATTTGCATACGACATAGAGGTGTTGGAGAATCGGTTGAAAGGAAGTCTTGATAAGGAGCCTGCCCTACCAATTACCGTAAAGCCCCCGCCATTTGGAACACTTGTATTATTCAATTGCTGATCGTTAGTGCTTTTGAAATTGCTATACTTTAGGGTAAGCCTGTGGGCTTTATTGATATTATAATCTACTTTGAAAAGTAGCTTTGTGTTTTCATTTTCAAAGTTTGGAAAATTATCATAGGCTCCGGTTTCATAACCATACTTACTCCTCAATTGATCTGAAAATTTCTTTAACGAATCGATAGGTGTTGAAGAAATGTTTCCTATTCCAGATCCTCCCGTGGGTGAAAAGGTAATTCCAGGGCGGCTGCCTTTTTCTTTTTCTGCATTCACAAAAAAGAAAAGCTTATTCTTCATTATCGGACCACCCAGACTAAGTCCATAGATAGTATTTTTTGAGTCCACAATTTGCTTGCTGATATCCTCATCGCCAACCTTGGTTCCTAGATAATTTTGATTCCTCAGCAATGTATATACTGTACCTTTAAAAGTATTCGTTCCACTTTTTGTAACAGCATTTATACCTGCGCCTGTAAAGCCTGATTGACGAACATCAAAAGGGGCAATGTTCACAGAGATCTCTTCATAAGAATCGAGTGATATGGGCGAACTACCTCCGCCTGGAAGTGGGTCGTTGCTTAGCCCAAAGTTATTATTCAGATTAGCTCCATCTACTTGAATGTTGTTATACCTGCCATCACGGCCACCAAAACCATTGCCATTTGCCTGAGGTGTAAGACGTGTGAAATCGGTTATACTTCTGGATATCGTGGGGAGTGTGGTTAGCTGTGTACTGCTAAGATTGGTTGATGCCCCGGTGCGATCTGTATTTAAGAGTGAACGATCTGCCGCTACAACAACTTCGACCAATTCTGTTGATGATGGACTCATGGTCACATTGTGCACAAAAGGTTGACCGAGCTTTAAATAAATTTGTTCTGCTTTTGAAGTTTGATAGCCTACGAAGGTAATCTCTATGGTATAAGGGCCACCAATTCGTGCACCCGGTATCGTGAATCTACCATCTAGATTAGCCGCTGTTCCATACTGTGTTCCTGAGGGCACATGTGTCGCCACTACAGTTGCACCCGGTAAAGGTTCCGCCCCGTCTGTCACTATCCCCACAATAGAGGAGTTCGTTACCTGTGACCAAGCCGCCATGTTGACAACGGCAAAGATCGCTACCAGTATAATTTTCTTCATATTTGATTGTTTAGGTTTTAAAATTTTAGAGTTCAAAGGTATCTTAAAACACATACATGCATTTTACGATACCTTTAAATCTTGCCTCAATTAGTTACAAAAAGATAACAATTACTAACTGGAACTTCAGCTAAAAGGTAAATGCTTTTGGTTATCTAGAAAGGAAAACTTGATGAGGGGATTTCAAACGTTATAGGCCCAGGCGGGCTTCCATTTTTTTATAGACAGTGTCTTCTTTTATTTCGCGCATGCAGGCAAAATCTCCGCGATAGCAAGTCTCTTTTCCATACACAGAGCAGGGCCTGCAAGGCAATTTTTCCGGGTCGATTTGCAAGATGCTCTCGTTTCCATAGTTGAAGGGTCCAAAACCAACATCCGGCAAGGTGCCTCCCCAGATGGAAACCAGAGGTGTACCTGTAAGTGCAGCAAGGTGCATGTTTGATGAGTCGACACAGAGCATGAGGTCGATGAATTTTAACAGGGCGATCTCATGTTTCATTTTCAGTTGCCCGGCTACAAGGGTGCAGTTTTTAGGGAATTTGTTTTTTAATTCTTCAAAAAACGCAATCTCTTTTTCCCCACCACCAAAGAAAAAAAATCTGGCTTTTGATTTAGATAGAATGTTTTCAATCAGCGGCAGGTAATTTTCAATAGGCCATATCTTGGTCATGTGCATGGCAAACGGCGCCATGCCAATCCACTTGCAATCTTTTTCAATACCTTGATCTTTTAGCCAGTTGTCAACAAATTCTTTAGATTCCTGATCAGGCTCTAAGTAGGGCGGGGGAAGAATAGGGAAATCAAAACCTGCGCGTTTAAAAACTTCGTGATAGCGCTCAACCGTATGGGGAAGTGCACCTGTTACCTTTGCATCTCTTTTGGTAAACGCTTTCTTCTCTGTTCTTCCTTTTTCGAATACCAATACTTTTTTTCCAAACAGCTTAAAAAAGTTTCGCAAGATCATGGTGCGCAGATGGTCATGAAGGTCGAGCACCAGATCAAAATTATCGCGGCGCATCAACCTTTTAAAAAGATCGCGCATACCCAGAATACCATTATAGGTATAATCTACATCAGCCTCAAAAATTTTTAAACCGGCAATGTTGTTGAAAAAAGAAGCAAACCGCGGGCGTGTGACAAGGGTGACTTCAAGGGTAGGATAGGCGATCAACAACGATTTAAGCACAGGCGCCAGCAGCATAACATCTCCCATAGCTGAAAAACGAATCACCAATATTTTTTTGGGTAGCATGCTTATTTTTTTTGACCGTATAACATAGGGTTCAACGAAGCATCATTGTACATTTTCATTTGCCTGTATACCTTAAATCTTCTATCTCCATTTTTAATGTCCGTCATCAATTCATCAAAGGCATGTTTCATATCTTCACGTTGCTCCAGAAGAACATTTAGTTTTACCCGGCATTTTTCGCGATGCTCTTCATCTACATCCGTGCGCAATGTTTGTTCACGCATGTGATAGATTTTCAAAAGTAAAATACTCATCCTGTCGAGCAGCCAGGCAGGTGTTTCTGAATTGATGCGCGTTCCGGGTTTGGGCTCACTATTTTTAAATGCTTCCAGAAAATAATCATCGATTTTTTCTACCATGTCGGTTCTCACCTGGTTGGATTTGTCGATCCTTCGCTTGATGGCTATTCCTTCTATGGGGTCTATGGCTGGCAGCCGAATGATATCTTCGAGGTGCCATTGCACAGTATCGATCCAGTTTTTAGCGTATAATAAATGTTCGAAACTATCGGCAGGGTATTCATTCTTACTCGGAGTGTCCACATCATCCTTCAGGTGGTAGTCGGCAATGCTTTTTTCAAATAGGGTGTAGCAATCTTCAGCGCTGAGCATAACTTTTTTAATGATAGGGCAAGTTATAATTTTTTGAGAAAAGGTTCTTAATATCCCCCAAACTGGGTTGCCATACCTATTGCAAAATATGTTTTTTAGAAGATAGGGGTAAAACTCTTTACGGTTGTCATAACCTCAGCGCCAGAAAACCGTAAATTGCACTGTTTTGGAAATATCAAAGACAGTAACATTCACGGAACCCGATCAGCTCGAAGCGCTGCGGGATGGCGATATAACTGTTTTTGAAATGCAATTCAAAACCTACTACCAGCCGCTGTGCCATTATGCCTACACCTTTGTGCAAGACAAGGACGAGGCAGAAGAGATTGTGCAATCAACTTTTATGTCGTTTTGGGAAAAAAAGGAAGGGATTGAAATACGAACGTCCTCGAAGTCTTATCTCTATTCTATGGTGCGCAATGCCTGCCTGAATGTGATCAAGCATGAAAAGATAAAACTAAAACATGCCAACGAAGAACTGGCCATAGCAGAGCGGGCACACGAGTCGGTATCTCAAAAAGTAATG
Source organism: Cytophagales bacterium (assembly GCA_038218385.1). Classification (GTDB taxonomy): domain Bacteria; phylum Bacteroidota; class Bacteroidia; order Cytophagales; family Cyclobacteriaceae; genus JBBRKB01. The sequence goes on from JBBRKB010000092.1 coordinate 10,440, forward strand.
GCCAATGAGTTGGAACTGCACATACAACAGGCTCTCGAAAAATTACCTGAACAATGCAGGCTTATCTTCAAGCTCAGCCGGTTTGAGGAATTAAAATATGCCGAGATTGCCGACCAACTTAACCTCTCTATAAAAACAGTGGAAAACCAAATGGGCAAGGCATTGAAAATAATGCGTGAGCAATTGAAAGATTACCTTCCGCTCATTATCATATTGATGAATGGATTTTTAAACTACCCTTGAAATATACACACGACCATATTGACGAGTTGATTGGCAAGTACCTGGCACAAGAGGCAGATGTGCAGGAAAAGACCATAGTAGAGGATTGGCTAAGCGAGGGCACTGACAACCAAAAGTACTTCGACCAATTCAAAACGATATTCGAATCTGCTGCATCCGTGAAGGTATCTCCTCAGTTTGATACCGATGCTGCCTGGAATAAACTGAAATCTAAACTTAATCAGCGTGAAGCGCCAACTGTGCCGCTCCATCCGGAAAAGAAAACTTCTTTCTTCACCACGGTGTGGCGGGTGGCCGCTTCGTTGTTATTAATAGTGTCTGTTGGATATGTGCTTTATCGGATCACTGAAAAACCGATCGATGTATTTTCCATTGCTGCGGTTGACACTACCGTTCAGGATACATTGCCTGATGGCAGCTCGGCATTCCTTCGAAAAGGAAGCACGATTTCTTACGCGTATAACACACGCAAAAAAATCAGGAGTGTAAAAATGGATGGTGAGGCCTACTTTAACGTGAAGCATGAAACGGAAAAACCTTTTCTTATTGAAACAGGTGACGTGATCATTGAAGACCTTGGTACTACATTTAATGTAAAGGCATATCCGGA
>JBBRKB010000093.1:0-11289 GCA_038218385.1 Cytophagales bacterium
TCCAAAGCCACTGACCGATAAAACTATGGGTACACGGATGCAAAAAGATTTTACAACTCGTAACCCAAACATGACGGATCAGCCCGTGTCATGGTATCAATCCGGAGAAGGATTTTATGGTACTTATGATAGAGATAATACCAGCTATATGACCCGGTATGATAGAAATGGCAAGTATATGGAAACGATGAAAAAGGGTGAATGGAATGACAACGTTAGTCCATCCTTAAAAAATTCTTTTGACAAAAGTACGTACAAAGATCAGGATGTTACTGGATATTGGGAATCTACTGATCCAAACAAGAAAGGTTATTATATGGAAATGACAGACGATGATGGAAAAATGTCACGTGTATGGTCAGATGATAAAGGGAATTTCTCAACCAACCCTAACTCAAAACCAATGACCCAGCCAAAGAAATAGATAACGTTCACAGCTGTCATTTAAGTGACAACCAAATTACCTATTTTGACTAAAAAAAAAGACTGCTGAAAGGCGGTCTTTTTTTTAAAAATACCTTCTCTTACTCATCGCACAAGGACTCTTAACTTTAACTTGCCCATCCATCTCTATCCAAGCTCCGATACTGTATCGCTTCTGCTAAATGTTCAACCTGAATATCCGTAGTGCCACTAAGATCGGCAATGGTGCGCGACACTTTTAGTATACGGTCATATGCACGAGCGGAAAGGCCTAATCGTTCCATCGCGGTTTTTAATAAACTCACGCCCGCTTCATTGATGGCACAAATATCTTTCACCATGTTGGAGGGCATCATGGCGTTACAATAAATGGCTTTGTCTTTGAAACGCTGTGTTTGAATTTCGCGCGCCTGCACCACACGCTCGCGAATTTCTGTGCTGGTTTCTGTTTTACGCTTCCCTGTCATTTCATCAAAACTTACAGGTACTACTTCCACATGTAAGTCGATGCGATCCAAAAGTGGTCCGCTCACTTTACTCAGGTAACGTTGTACAACTCCCGGGCCACATACACATTCTTTATCCGGATGATTGTAGTATCCGCAAGGACATGGGTTCATACTCGCCACCAACATAAAATTAGTTGGGTAATCAATCGAAACTTTTGCACGTGAAATAGTTACTCTCCTTTCTTCCATCGGTTGGCGCATCACTTCAAGTACCGAGCGTTTAAACTCAGGAAGTTCATCGAGAAACAACACACCGTTATGGGATAGCGAAATTTCTCCCGGCTGCGGATTACCTCCGCCACCAACCAGAGCTACATCACTGATCGTATGATGAGGACTTCTAAATGGACGTGTCGTAAGCAAGCCCACTTCACGATTCAATCTTCCGGCAACGGAATGAATTTTGGTTGTCTCCAACGCTTCGTTCAACGAAAGTGGAGGTAGTATAGTCGGCAGTCGCTTTGCCAACATTGTTTTTCCAGCGCCGGGCGGGCCGATCATAATTACATTATGTCCTCCGGCTGCGGCAATCTCTAGCGCGCGCTTAATGTTCTCTTGCCCTTGCACATCTTTGAAATCAAAATCATATTGATTGAGCTTTGCTTCAAAGACATCGCGAGCATCAATACTTACGGGATCAATTAATTTTTTCTTATTTAAAAAGTCGACTGCATCTTTTAACGTTTCTACAGGGTACACAGCCAACCCTTTTACAATGGCCGCTTCATTCACATTTTCTTTTGGCAGAATAAAACCTTTGTATCCTTCTTTGCGCGCTTGTATGGCAATAGGCAACACTCCTTTGATAGGGCGCAACTTGCCGTCCAATGCCAACTCGCCCATGATCATATATTGCTCAAGGTCTTCGGCTTCAATTTGACCAGAAGCTTTTAACACACATAAGGCAATAGGCAAATCGTAAGACGATCCTTCTTTGCGGATATCTGCTGGCGCGAGGTTGACAACCGTTTTATTTCGGGGCATGAAGAATTTATAATTCTTCAACGAAGATTCCACACGATGTTCACTTTCTTTTACCGCACCATCAGGCAAACCGCTAATGAAAAATCGCGTGCCTTGACCTACGGTAACTTCAATGGTTATTGTTCTGGCATCTACCCCATGCACGGCGCTACCAAAGGTCTTGGCCAGCATGGTAGGAAAGGTAAATGGAATTACGGTTGTTTATCTTTTGCGGGAATTGTGTCGCCAATTTTCTTCGCTGCTTCCTGCAGGTCAAAAAGTTTAGCTTTGAGGATTGTGAGTTCATTATTAAGAGCGTTTTTTTCGAATTCTATTTTTTTATTCAACATGTAAGCCCAAACAATATCGATGATAATTAATACGAGGCCTACGATCGCCACATATTTCGATAAGGATATCCAGGTAAACAAGGCACTGAAATTTTTCATGAAGTAATCAACCAACTCATCCTGTCCCTTGGCGTTAAAAAAAATGCTTACTGACAAAATGCTAATGTGAAAGAGCGCGAAGACGGCATAAAAGATGAGCCTGTTCCTATTCATGAGTTGTATTTTAAATCCTTGTTGAAGTTACTTCTCTTGCTTACCATCCCCGTTTGGTATTTATTCTGTATCAATCTTGTTTCGTCTGGTAAGTAAAGATTGGCCAATCTTGCCATGACGCTGACATAAAGTTAATGTAAATAATTTAATATAAAAGAGCGGACTAGAAGCGTACTTCAAATCGTAATGGGGTGACATCTTTTAACGCCATGCGTGCACGGTAAGTAAGGAGTACCGATTTGTATTAACGGGTATTGTAAGAAGTTCTGCAAATATACATCTTTGAATATCCCTTAAACAAAGAACAGTATGGTTACTGAACAAAAACAAACTGATGTGGACATTGGCATGGCAGACCTAAAAGCATACAAAAAATCTGTATAAACTAATCAAAGCTCAACTAACAATGGCCCTGCACACCCATCGATTTCTGGAAACAGAAAGGCGTGTTACTACCTCAAATATTAACCTATTAAAATACTCATTATGTCAACCATAAAAATTGCTATATCACATGAAGAAATTGCTTCCTGCTGGGATGTGGCTTTTGCATTGCGTCCACATTTAACTAAGGAAAAATTTATGTCAATGGTACCTGAGATGCAAAAAGAAGAAGGCTATACCATTGCCTACATTGAAGATGGAAATAAGGTAGCGGCATTTGCCGGCTTCAGAAAAATGCAACGGCTCTTTACAGGAAAATCCATTTACATTGATGATCTATCAACATCACCAGCATATAGACAAAAAGGATACGGTCGCATGTTGTTGAACTACATTATTGAGCTTGCTAAAAATGAAAACTTTGAAAGCGTTGATCTTGATTCTGGCCCCACACGACATGATGCGCATCGGCTATATTTAAACACTGGTTTCAAAATCTCTTCGCACCACTTCTCTCTAAAATTCTAATGCAAACACACTAACACTTGTACGTTGTAGTAAATTTTTTTCTGCATTTTATTTGAAGAACGGGTGAAGTTTTGTGATCTTAGTGCGTTAAGAAGATATAGAAAAATTTGGTGAAGCAGGGATGTTGTTTCTGATCTAAAAAACCAAATTGTACCCATACAAAGTTTCCGCCCCGGAGTTTCTACTTCGGGGCGGTTTCATTTTTTAAAGGGCAGAGCAAACTAACACTTGTTGACATACAGAGAGAATTTACAACAAAAAACAATGAGCCAGGAATCTAAAACACTGTTTGACAAAATTTGGGATGCGCACGTGGTGAAGCGAGCAGAAGGATATCCCGATGTCGTATTTATCGATCGTCATTTCATTCATGAAGTGACCAGCCCACAGGCATTTGAAGGGCTGCGAAAAAGAGGAACAAAAGTCTTCAACGCAGCACGCACTACGGCTACTGCCGACCATAACGTTCCTACGGTCGACCAACATCTACCTATCAAGGAAGCCTTGTCGCGCCATCAAGTAGAAACATTAAAAAAGAATTGTGAAGAATTTGGTGTGACTATGTATGGCTTAGGTCACCAATATCAGGGCATCGTTCACATTATCGGACCTGAACTTGGGTTGACCCTTCCGGGAATGACCATTGTATGTGGTGATAGCCACACCTCAACGCATGGTGCATTTGGTAACATCGCTTTTGGAATTGGTACCAGTGAAGTGGAACAAGTACTATCCACACAATGTATACTTCAATACCGTCCGAAGACGATGCGCATTGAAATCAACGGCAAGTTGAGCAACGGTGTGCTTTCAAAAGATGTTATCCTTTACATCATCGCTAAAATTTCTGCAGGTGGTGCCACAGGATATTTTGTTGAATATGCAGGTGACGCTATTGAAGCACTCTCTATGGAGGCACGCATGACGATATGTAACATGAGCATCGAGATGGGTGCGCGTGGCGGATTGATTGCACCTGATGAAAAAACATTCGCTTACATTAAGGGAAGAAAATTTGCTCCACAAGGTGCTGAGTTTGATCGCCTGGTAGAACAATGGAAGCAATTAAAAACGGATGAAGATGCCGTGTATGACAAAGTGTTGACATACGATGCATCCGATATCGCACCGATGATTACCTACGGAACAAACCCCGGGATGGGTATCAAAGTGACAGATCGCATTCCCACGGTTGAAGAATTAAAAAACATTAACGAGCAAACGTCTTTCAAAAAATCGCTTGAGTACATGGGATTGGAAGCAGGGTCTTCCATGCTTGGAAAAACAATCGACTATGTTTTCATCGGAAGTTGTACGAATGCACGCATTGAAGATTTGCGTTTGGTAGCCTCTATCGTAAAGGGCAAAAAGAAAGCTGAAAATGTAGAAGTGTGGATTGTTCCGGGATCAAAGTTGGTGGAAGAGCAAGCGATCAAAGAAGGATTGAACACCATCTTTGAAGAAGCTGGTTTTCAATTGAGACAACCCGGATGCTCGGCATGTCTGGCCATGAACGAAGATAAAATTCCTGCTGGCAAATATTGCATCAGCACATCCAATCGGAATTTTGAAGGACGCCAGGGACCTAAGTCGCGGACATTTCTTGCGAGCCCGCTCATGGCGGCAGCTGCAGCGATCACCGGTAAGGTAACGGATGTACGCGAGATGGTTTAAGTTATAGTTTGAACTGAGAAGATTAAAATCAAATGAGCAAAGAAAAATTCATCACCTTAAAAAGCACGGCAGTTCCATTGCCGATTGAAAATATAGACACCGATCAAATTATTCCTGCACGTTTTCTGAAAGCAACAACGCGTGAAGGTTTCGGTGAAAATCTCTTCCGTGACTGGCGTTACAATGACGATGGTAGCAACAAAGATTTTGTTTTGAACAACCCTGTGTATAGCGGACAAATTTTAGTTGCCGGAAAAAACTTTGGTTGTGGAAGCAGCCGCGAACATGCTGCATGGGCTATTGCTGATGCGGGTTTCCGGGTTGTGATCTCAAGCTTCTTCGCAGACATTTTCACCAACAACGCCTTGAACAATGCTGTTCTTCCTGTCACCGTGTCGGATGACTTCTTGAAGAAGGCGATGGACTCCATTGAAAAAAATCCAAAGACTATCATTACAGTTGATCTGCAAGAACAAAAGGTAACATTAGAAGATGGCACAAGTGAATCATTCGACATCAATCAATACAAGAAAACATGTTTGACTAATGGATATGATGACATTGATTACTTGTTGAGCCTTCGCGAAGACATCAAGCAATACGATTTGGCACATTAAAAATTATCCAACAAAAAACTGAATCACTTAATGAATAAAAAAATAACGATACTACCTGGAGACGGAATTGGAAAGGAAGTAACAACAGCAGGTAAAAAAGTATTAGATCAAATTGCGGAAGCATTCGGCCATACCTTTACATACGATTACGCAACTATTGGCCACGAAGCCATTGAAGCAACAGGAGAAGCTCTTCCTGAAGAGAGTCTTACAAAAATGAGAAATGCAGACGCCATTTTGTTTGGTGCTGTTGGCCATCCGAAGTATGATAATGATCCGACATTAAAAGTTCGTCCTGAGCAAGGTTTGTTGAAAATGCGCAAAGAGCTTGGTCTGTATGCCAATCTCCGTCCCATCAAATTGTTTGATGAGTTGTTGAGCGCATCCAGTATCAAAGAAGAAATTTTGAAAGGTGCCGATATTCTTTTCTTCCGCGAATTGACTGGCGATGTTTACTTTGGTGAACGCGGTAGAAGAGATGATAACAAAACAGCTTATGATACGATGATCTATTCAACGTATGAAGTGGAGCGTATTGCGCACAAAGCGTTTAAGGCAGCACAAACAAGAAGAAAAAAGTTAACATCGGTTGATAAAGCCAATGTTTTGGAAAGTTCAAGGCTGTGGAGATCAGTGGTACAGGAAGTTGCCAAACAATATCCTGATGTAGAAGTGGATCATCAGTTTGTTGATGCTACGGCTATGAAACTTATTCAAAATCCAAGAAGCTTTGATGTAGTCGTTACAGGAAATTTATTCGGTGACATCCTTACCGATGAAGCTTCACAGATTGCCGGCTCCATGGGCATGTTGGCCTCCGCATCTATCGGTGACAAAGTAGGTTTATACGAACCTATTCACGGAAGTGCACATGACATTACTGGAATGGGCGTTGCCAATCCTTTGGCATCTATTCTTTCAGCAGCCTTGCTGTTGGAAATTTCTTTTGGTATGAAAGAAGAATCCAATGCGGTGATTAAAGCAATTGAGCAAACATTAAAAGAAGGATTTAGAACACGCGATATAGCAGACGCTTCAACGAAGCAGGAAAAAATATTAGGAACGGAAGTGATGGGCAATGTAGTGTGTAACCATGTGCGTTTGTTAACAACCGTCAATAGTTAAGAAGAATTTGAAATTTATTTTTTAAACATAAATGTAAATGTCATGAGTCGGAAAATTGAAATCTTTGATACTACCCTTCGCGATGGCGAGCAGGTTCCCGGATGCCAGCTTTCAACGCCTGAAAAGGTTGTTGTTGCCAAAGCACTGGAGCAACTGGGGGTAGATGTTATCGAAGCGGGTTTCCCGATTTCAAGTCCGGGCGACTTTCTTTCCGTTATTGAAATTTCCAAAGCGGTAAGTACTGGAGTTTGTGCACTTACTCGCGCCAAGAAAGATGATATTGATGTAGCTGCTGAGGCGTTGAAATATGCAAAACGCGGTCGCATTCACACCGGACTTGGTGCTTCTGATATTCACATTAAGCATAAGTTTAACAGCACACGTGAGAAAGTGCTTGAGATGGGTGTGTGGGCTGTGAAGTATGCCAAGAGTAAAGGTGTTGAAGTAGAATTTTTCGCAGAAGATTCAGGCCGTGCCGATCTTGGTTTCTTAGCACAAATGGTGGAAGCCGTGATCGCTGCAGGCGCTGATGTTGTAAACATTCCCGACACCACAGGCTATTGCCTGCCACACATGTATGGAAAAAGAATTCAATACTTGTTTGAAAACGTAAAGAACATTGACAAGGCAACCATCTTTGTTCATTGTCATAATGATTTGGGATTGGCAACTGCTAACACCATGGCCGGACTTATGAATGGTGCTGGGCAGGCTGAAGTTACCATCAATGGAATTGGTGAACGCGCAGGGAATACCTCCCTTGAAGAAATAGCGATGATCATCAACAAGCACAAAGATCTTAATTTGCACACCAACATTAGATCTCAAAAATTGTATGAATTGAGCAACCTCGTTTCTGATTTGATGCGCATGCCAGTACAACCCAACAAAGCGATTGTCGGTGCCAATGCTTTTGCACACTCTTCGGGCATTCATCAAGATGGATTCTTAAAAAATGCTGAGAACTACGAAATCATAGATCCATCTGAAGTAGGTGTTCCTTCATCGCTTATTGTTTTGACAGCGCGTAGCGGCCGCGCTGCATTGAAGCATCGGTTGGAAGTATTGGGTTATCAAGTGAACAAAGTGGAGCTAGACGTTATCTATGATAATTTCTTAACACTCGCTGATGAAAAGAAAACCGTACATGATGAAGACTTGGTTGCCTTATGTGCTAACGCACCTTTGCTGGAAGGAAAATAGGGATAGGATTCATCGGATTTTCGGATTGATGGATTAGTGAGGAGTTCACCTAATAGAATTTATAATTACCAGGCGCCTCATGAAAGTGATGGCGCTTTTCTTTTAGATACAAAATCCGTTTAACCAATCATGCCTTTAGGATGTGTGGACGTTATTAAGCTAACCGCTTATAAAATATCAGCGTTAATTCGTATTACACTTCTTTTTATGAGCCATCAAAAAGGCTATATTCAATTCATAAATTAAAAAAACTATGCGAACAAAAATTCTTATTTACCTATGTCTTATCGTTTCGGTTTCTTGTCAAAAGAAAACACCGGAAATAGGACTTCAACTTTATAGTCTGCGCAATCAATTCAAAGAAGATGTACCGGGCACATTGGCCAAAATAAAAGAAATGGGTATCCATGAAATCGAAGGGGGCGGAACGTATGGCCTTTCCATGGATGAATACAAAAAACTACTCGCTGACAATGAGTTGGAAATGGTGAGCGTAGGTATTGACTTTCAACAACTCATGGATGATCCGCAACCTGCTATTGACAACGCAAAAGCTTTCGGAGCAAAATACATCGTCTGCTTTTGGATACCGCATCCAGGCGATACGTTTACCATCGAGCACACACAAAAAGCCATTGACGCATTTAACACTGGAGGTAAAAAAATTCAGGAGAATGGTCTTTCGTTTTGCTATCATCCACATGGCTTTGAATTCCGACCTTACGAGGACGGAACCTTGTTTGACTACCTCATAAAAAAAACAGATCCGAAATATGTGAATTATGAAATGGACGTGTTTTGGGTGAAACAGCCTGGGCAAGATCCTGTTGCACTATTAAAAAAATATCCAGAACGTTTTACCTTGTTACACCTAAAAGATCGCGCACCTGGCACCCCCAACTCACAGGATGGTCACGCAGATGATGACACAAATGTTGTGTTAGGAAGTGGCGATGTTGGTATTGCTGCCATAATGGAACAAGCGCAGAAGAATGGTGTTAAACATTATTTTATCGAAGATGAATCTTCACACTCCGTTCAACAAATACCCCAAAGCCTTGACTACCTCAAAGGTCTATAATAACAAAGCCCGCGATTATGCATCGCGGGCTTTAACTATTTTCTGTTATCGGGATCTACGAAACCAAAACTTCCTCTTCCTTTTCGGCCTTTGCCAGAGTGGGTGCTAATGTAGCATCAACTGCAACTTTCTGCGTTTCCGTTTTATGTATTATTCTTCCCCACTTCACTTTACCCCAAACGCGCTCGTGTAGGTAATAAAGTGTAATTTTTGTAATCACTTCAAACAAACCAATTTTCAAAGCGGTAAACCATTGTCCTGTTATAAAATAGGAAATAATAATCGTGTCAATGGTACCGACCACGCGCCAGGAGATTCCTTTTACAAGGCTTCGTGCTGGTGTGGGGCCAACACCATGAATCCTTCCAAACGAAATTATATTCCAAAGACGTTCATGCAAATAGTAAAGGAAGACTTTTGTGAATACTTCAGTCAATCCAATTTTCACAGAATTTAAAAGGGTACCCGTAACAATAAAAGATAACACAATGGTATCTATAGTGCCGGTAATCCTCCAGGTAATGCCTTTTAAAACACTCCTTCCATGGGAATCTGACATATGGACGTATGGAACATTCTTCGAATTCATGTGTCAATAATTGATTTTAATGAACACCTGCCTGCTTATTGGCAGATGGAGAATTTCCCCTTCATTAACCTTTTAAGGTATTGTTTTGGAGAATTCTTCAGCAAAGAAAGCAAATAATTTACATACTCTATCTTTTTAGTAGAGATTAAAACACAAAACAGCTAATAGATTGACTATTAGCTGTTTGATTAAATGATTTGCTTCTATAGGTGCTGGAAATTATCAATCCCCATGACGAAGGGAGTTTATCCAGGTGGCAATTTTAAGAGCCTCATCTTTAGGAACCTGTGGCATAGGTGCCATTTCAGTAGCATACCCTGGCCAATTGGCTGGTTGGGGATTGTAGATCAGCTCCACAATTTTTTCGTTTGAATATTTGCGTTTTGCCACATCGGCAAAGGCAGGACCTACCTGCCGCTTATTCGCTTGATGACAAGCTGAGCATGTGTTTTTGTCAAGCAAAGGTTTTACTTGCTCATAGGTTAATGCCGATTCAGATGCTTTCACTGTCAACTTTGCCTGAGGCGGCTTCGTGGTCTTTTTTGCAGAAGAAGTCCTGTTTGTGCTCAGTTCTTTTTCAGAAAGTTTGGCTCCTTCAGGAATGTTATTGAGCGTATAATACGCAGTGGGATGAAGAACACGCAGCGCATTTTCTTGGGCACGGATTCCGGGTACATCAAATTGATGTATATAATATTGTCTCATATTATCAACCACAACGCGCACCTTCAATCCATCATCCGATACTTTCACACCTTTGATGTTCAGTTTTTCTTCTTTAACGGTTGGACTTCCATACACGGGATGGTATTTATACAGAAAACTTTTTCCATAATAACTATCCAGGTTTTCCGCAGTGGCTTTATCAACTGGTAATGTGAACTCAATTTCAAATCCATCAGGCATGGCCTTCACATTTTTCATTTCGAAAGGGGTCTTGCCTGTCCATATCAACCGTTGCAATCCTGAGGTTGTAGTACCTGCAGATCCCCAACCTCTGTTCGTTTCACCTACGAACATCGATCCATCATGACCATAGGCCATGCGCAACACACCGGATTGAAAGCCCGATCTAAAATCAAAAGCAACACCTTGAAATTCTCCGTTAATTTTCTCCAACGATACACGCACGATTTTGCTCTGACCCTGATCGCCAATGAATAATTGTCCCGCAAACGGACCAAACTTTCCAGCTGTTTCGTCACGTAAAATTTCTGAATTGGAAATACCTAACACACCATGTGGCAACCACACGGCAGGCAATTGAAATTCAGGAAATTCTTTTTTCATTTCATAAACGAAATGAGGATTTGCCTCATCCTTAATATTCTCCGGCTTCACATAGCGGCCATCTACTTTCTCTTGACGAGGACCCACTTTTGCATATAATTGTTCAGTCGTAAGCTTAACCGGTGAGTTAGGCATACCGGTCCACCGAAGACCTGCCGGATGGTTTGTAAAGACTCCTTTTTTAACATGCCAGAGACCCCCTGATCCTACCCAGTCACCTTGGTTGTCTGTATAAAACAATTCTCCGTCAATCATACCCAGTCCACAAGGAGAACGCATACCCGTTGCCCATGGCTCCATCTTGCCATCGGGAAAAATGTGCATCGTCCATCCTCTCCAA
>JBBRKB010000094.1:0-11233 GCA_038218385.1 Cytophagales bacterium
TCAAAATAAACGTTCACAGATTTTTTCAACACCTCAGGATTGTAGCCCGTGTTCTTAGCTATCAGCGCTTTCTGTTTCTTCGCTTCTTCTGACACCATGAAAGACGGAAGAGAGAAGATTGTTTTACCATCTACCTGCTTCTGCTCAAACTTACTCTCATCGCTCTCATCATAATAGTAAGTGCGTGTAGCCACTTCAATTTTTGAATTTTCCTTTTCATTGAAATTAATTTGATCAATAGGATTTTGCATTTCTATTAAACCCACCAAATAGTCAATGCCCTCCTGATCACCCGCAGACATTAAGTCAAGCATCATATCATAAGGATCAACATTGCCACCTTGCACCAATTGTGCTTCATGAGTTTTGCGTAAATCTTTTTTAACATCTTGATTGGTGTCGTAGAAAGCATTTTTTACTTGCACTTCTTGACCCACCACCACATCAAATTGTTTAATGGTCCTCAGGTTAATTTGCTGATACAACTCATAAAAATAAGTTTGATTGGGTATGTTAATATTGAGGGTGTAGGGTAGGAATCCTTCTGACTCAATAATAATGTCATAGTTTTTTGCGGGTGGCAAAATCACCAGATAGTTTCCCGTTACAGGATCGGGGTTGTAAACGAAATCAAGTTTTTTATCGGACTGGTTATCGATGATGTAAATTTTAGTCGGTAGTGGCTTACCTGTTTCTGCATTAATGATTTTTCCTTTCAACATGGTGAGTGGAATATTGCGCGATTCCTCCGGCATGTCGATATAGTAAATATCCTGACCACCCACACCTCCTTTACGATCAGAAGAAAAGAAACCACGGGTGCCATCAGCGGTCAGGGTAAAGTAATTGTCATTGCCCGTTGTATTAATAGGATATCCCATGTTCTCCGGATTCGTCCATGTGGTGTTGACTAAAGTAGACTTGAAGATATCGCGGCCACCCATGCTATTGTGTCCTTCCGAAGTAAAGAACAACGTACGTTGATCGGGATGGATAAACGGTGCGTCTTCATTGTCTTTGGAATTTACGGGAGCGCCCAGGTTCACGGGGTTGGTCCAATTTCCATCGGTCTTCTTTTCAATTTTATAAATATCAAGACCGCCCAAGCCGCCAAGCCTGTCACTTGAGAAATAAATAGTTTTTCCATCGGGGGTAATACTGGCCGTTGTTTCTAAATACTTTGGTGTGTTCAATGTATTCGCTACAAGCGAAGGTTTAGACCAGGCGTCACCTGCTTTTTCAATAACGAAAATACTTCCGGGGTCATTTATGCCACCCATAAAGATCAACATGCGTTGACCATCAGGAGAAATGCCTGCCGTTCCTACATTGTAATTGGATGCTATAGGAACCACAACAGGTTCTGACCACCCACCCGATACATTTTTAGAAATATAGATTTGCTCAATAAATTTGTCACCCGAGCGGGTCTTACCTGTATTGGGCGTCAGTCGTGTGAAGGCCATTACACTTTCATCGGCAGATACTACAGGGTTGTATTCTGTATATGCTGTGTTGATCACTTCGCCAAGTTGCGTCACTTTGGTATTGCGAGGCACAGACATAAACACTATTGCATTGTTACATCGCTCAATGGCACGGTCAGCCTCGGCAAGGGATTTCTTGTCGGCCTTGTTGGTTAGCTTCTTAAATGTATTGAAGGATTCAATGGCATTTTTTAAATTTTCATCTTTCAGGTAAAGTTCACCCAAGTCAAAATGGGCAATCACCGGAATATCTTTTGATCCCTTTAAGGCGTATTCAAAATAGGGTATGGCTTTTATCTGCACGGCCACCTCAGGGGATTTAATATAGCATACCCCCGTTTTATAATGTACTAATGGGCTCTTCTCTCCTGCTTCGATAGCCTGTAAGTAAAAAGGCAAGGCCTGTTCATAACTTTTAATACCGTAATATTTATCTGCTTCTGAAAGGGCTTTCCCTCCCTGGGCAAAAATCTGAGTATTCGCTAAAAATAAAATAAGGAATAAGGAAAATGCTTTTGACATGTTACCATGGTTAAGGGATTCAATCATAACACTACTGTTAATCATCAGGTAAAAAAAATAAAGAAACGAACGTATAGCTAACCTAAGCAATACATTGGTATCGGCAAAGGTATGGTATCGCTAAGTTAATCAAGGTATATAAAATTGAACTTTCATTACATGAGAAATGAAATCTATGCGTAGGATTTTCAATTGAATTTACCTTATTTTATGGGTATTAGAGGAATTATATGAAGTCCTATCTTTTAAAATTATTGGATGTTCAGCCGGGTGAAGGCGGACGCGTAGGTATACTCCTCTTAATGAGTTTCTCTATGGGTATGTTTCTGGCAACGATCACCGTTGCCTCACAGACCCTCTTTCTTAATAATTTCAACGAAGGCGAATGGCTTCCGATAGCCTTTCTTTCTTCAGGTGCGTGCGGTTTAGTAGCAACGGTACTCTATAATCTTTTGCAGAACAGGATACCCTTTAGCTTGTTGGCAGGCCTCAGCTTATTGGTGATGATAGCCCTTACGGGATTTTTGGAATTTGGAGAAAAATTTATTGCAGATCCTAAGTACCTGTTTTTTATCGGTTTCGCCCTTATCATTCCGTTCTCCTTTATCCTTTACCTTATCTTTTGGGGATCGTTTGGCCGCCTCTTCAACACGCGCCAGTCAAAGCGGCTGCTTGGGGTTGTGGATGCGGGTGCTATGTTCGCTTCCTTCATTGCATACTTTTCAATCCCACAGATTTTAAAAAGTGTAGAGACTACTTCACTCTACTCGATTAGTCTTGTCAGCGTCATTACCTTTTTTGGGTTGTTCCTTTATTTATCAACCGGATACCTTAGCCGCATTCGCACATTTGCCCAAGAGAAAAAGTTTTATCAAAAAGTAGGCATTAAAGAATTTTTCAGCAACCGGTACATTGTTTACATGTCGCTGTTTATTGTGGTGTCGATGATAGTCATGAATTTTGTGGACTATTCATTCCTTAATACAACCACACAATTTCTGGATGAAAACCGATTGGCAAGCTTCATCGCCTATTTCGAAATGACGGTTGTTATTTTCAATTTCCTCGTACAATCCTTTGCCACCGACCGTATTGTAGCAGAATATGGCATGCGGGTGGCGATGCTAATCAATCCGATTCTAATCGGATTGTTTACTATATCCGCTATTTTCATTGGTTTTACATTCGGGTATTCCGTTGGCAACAGTCTCTTTGTGGTGTTTTTCATTTCCATCGCCATGAGCAAACTATTCATGTCATCACTAAAGGATGCGCTGGACAACCAGGTGTTCCGTCTTTATCTCCTGCCGATTCCAATCAATCTGCGCATTGACGTGCAAACAAAAATTGAAGGTATGGTGAGTGCCTTTGCCATGTTGCTGGCCGGTGCGCTTATCATTCTCATCACCAAGGTTCAGGTTTTCGATCTTATTGCCATTACGGTATTCACTTTGCCCCTTGTGGTGGCGTGGTATTTTATTGCCAACCGCATGTACAAGGGCTATCAGGGCACGCTTCAAAAAACATTAACATCAAACAAGCAACGGCTATCGGATGTAAGCGATAAAGGATTCACCTTGAATGATGTACTCACGAAAGGAATAAATCAAAACGTAGAAGAAAAGACGGTGTATGCGTTGAAGCTGATGGAAAACCTCGAGCCGGCGTTGTTTGAGAATTCCATTATGCGCCTTACCAGCAGCCAGGTAGAAAAAGTAAGAAACTTTGCGCAGGGGAAAATTCAAAATCTGGGTATTGGAAAAGACAGCGATCAATTGGCCATGCGCAAGCTTGCCGAAAAAGCTGTGGACGCCACCGCAGAAAGTGATTTACTTTCCATTGCCCCCGAAAATTTAATCCGATTAGGCAAATCGGTGCGGCAGGCTGACCGTGCCTTGGCCGCCAAGTTGTTGGGCAATCTTACCAGCGCAAAAACTATTTTTCTTTTACTGGAACTGCTTCGCGACTCTAACCCCACCGTTAGAGTGCAAGCTTTAACAACTGCACGAAAAGTAAAAAGACCCGAAACGTTTTCTGTCCTTATTGAATTATTGGGATCTCCATCCTACAGCCATCACGCTGCTTCTGCCTTAAAGGAATGTGGTGAACAAGTGCTCCCGGTGCTTGAGGCTGCCTTTCATAAATCGGGGCAGAGTGATATGGTCATGCTGAGGATCGTGCAGATCATAGGACGCATTGGCGGCACATACTCTCTTAAATTGCTCTGGAGAAAAGTTGACTATCCCGACAAACGCATTGTGAAGCAAGTACTTTACTTGTTTAGGTATATCAACTACCGCGCCCGAGGACGTGAAGTGCGTGATGTCATAAACCTTATAGAAACTGAAATTGGGAAAGCCCTGTGGAACATGACGGCTCTTCATGAGCTTCCAAAAACTGAGCAGTTTACAATAGTGAGGCAAGCGTTGGAAGAAGAGGTAGTTGAAAATTTTGACCAACTAACCCTTTTGCTTTCGTTAATCTATGAACCCGAGTCCGTTCAGTTAGTGCGTGAAAACCTGGCCACGGGTGACCCGGATAGCATTGCCTTTGCGATGGAACTTTTGGATTTGTTTGTCGATAAAGAATTAAAACCAAAATTATTTCCCATCCTGGATGATTCGCCGGTAAGTGAGAAACTACATAACCTTCAGTTATTTTATCCCCGTGAAAGCTACAATCCCATCCAGGTATTGAACTATATACTCAATCGGGATTTCAATTTAAATAACAGATGGACGAAAGCCTGCGCGAGTTACACAGCGGCTTATATTCCCGAGTTCCGCATCAGCCGTGGATTGATTGCACAAGTATTTAACAAAGACAAACTTTTACAGGAAACGGCCGCCTGGGTAATGAACAGCAAAGACAAAAATGCTTACGAAGCGGTTAAAGAGCGGCTACCTATAAAGGATAAAAAATTTCTCGATTCTGCCATTGAGAACAACCAGTTGCTGGATGGCCTTAACGATGGTTTCTTTCTCCATATTGAAATGACCATGTTGCTCAAAACGCTTCCGCTTTTTAAAAACATACACGGAAGTTTTCTCTGCGACCTGGCCGACAAAATCAATAGTAGGGATTTGAATCCGCGTGAACGCATGGTGCTTGATGACACGTTTTTTGGTAAACCTATTTTTGTCATCGCACACGGAGCCGTTAACCTTCAACTTGTTGACAACACTTCCCTCCTCTTGAATCGTGGTGACATCTACGGAGATCTCTTTCAGGATGAAGATGTGCTAACCATACAATCAATGGAAGCCCTTGAACGGTCTGTGATTTTTGAAATTAATGTAATGGACTTTTACTTTGTGATGGCCAATCACCATGAACTGGTGGAGGGACTCATTAAAAACGTAGCAGCAAAACGACTTAACGTACAGACAACCGCTTAACGATAAACTATGAAATCTGAAATTGATGTTTTGATTCTCTTCGCAGAAGAAGATAATAAATCTGAAGGGAACAAAATCGGATGGGTGTCACAGTTCAAGCGGTTTCTGGACCTTATGCTCACCCAGGTGTTGGGCGAAAAACCAAACATTTTATTGAAGGGTGAATTTGATACCATCACCTCCCCTAACCTTGATAATACAGCTACCATCATACCCATTCTTTCTAAGGCATTTATTCAATCCGGTACATGCCTTGATAATGTAGAGACCTTTAATAAGAAGATTGAAAATGGCCCGAAGAAATTAAGTCGTGTCTATAAGGTTTTTAAAACTCCACTTACTTCGCAAGAGCAACCGCCACGCCTCCGCGACTTCATTGGCTATGAAATGTATCAAATGGATCCCGATTCAGGGGAGATTCGTGAGTACACAGATTACTTCAGTAGCGAAGCTGAGCGTCAATATTGGATGAAGATGGTGGACCTCGCGTATGATATTTATGATACCTTGCTCCAGTTAAAAGGAGAAGGATCGGCTTCTGAACCTCGAAATATTTATAATCGAAAAACCGTCTACCTCGCGGAAACCGGGCATGACCTTTCCGTGCAGCGAAACATTATCCGCCGCGAATTACAGCGGCATGGGTACAATGTTTTACCCAATCAAAACCTCCCCGGATCAGTGCATGATTTAGAACGCATGGTCACTAAGGAACTGGATGAAAGCAATCTTTCGATCCACCTTATTGGTGCTGCCTATGGAGAAATACCCGAAGGCGGAGATCGCTCCTATCTCGATATTCAAAATAGTTTGGCCGCTGCCAAAAGCCTGCAGTCACGCCAAACCAATTCAGATGAATTTTCAAGGTTAGTATGGATATCACCCAATCTTTCCAATGCCAGTGAACGCCAAAAAGCATTTATTGAAAAACTAAAGCGTGATTCCGAATCACAAGAAGGTGCCGAGATATTGCAAACACCGCTGGAAGACTTTAAAAATATTATGCGGGAAGAATTGCTCGATCATGGAAGCAAAAATTCCCTCGATGACCATGTCGGAAAGATCGTGTACTTAGTGCATGACCGGGTGGACAAAGCGGCCATTAAACCACTAGCCGATGTAATGACCCATTCAGGATATAAAATACTAACACCGGAATTTGAGGGAGACCTGTTGGCCTTGAGAAAAAAACATATCGACAATCTCCGTAACTTTGATGTCGCCATCATTTACAAAGGCAAAGTGAATGAACAATGGGTCCGCATGAAAATCCTTGACCTATTGAAGGCTCCCGGATTTGGGCGCAAGAAACCCATCATCGGTAAGGCATTGATCATGGAAGAAGGCTCTAAGGCTAACATCGATGCGTTTAAAGGTCAGGATATTCGGGTGATGGAAGGTGATGAACAACGCGTCACCGGGCTTCTAAAATCTTTTTTAAATGAATTCAGCGATTAACAAAGTACCCCAATGAGTTCAACTATAGTAGACGAACAAATAGATACCAACAATCCGTTTCCGGGACTGCGGCCTTTCAAGATTGAAGAGAGCCACATGTTCTTTGGCCGTGAAGGGCAAAGCGATGAGGTTCTCCTGAAACTTTCCAAGAGCCGGTTTGTCGGTGTCATCGGTCCATCAGGTGCTGGTAAGTCTTCCTTTATTTATTGCGGTGTGCTGCCTATTTTATACGGTGGCTTCTTAACCGATGCCAGCCCCAACTGGGAAGTAGTGGTAGCACGGCCAGGTTCATCACCTGTTGAAAACCTTGCAGAAGCATTGCTCAAAACAACAGACGAGTATGCCGAAACAGATGAAGAAGGAAAGAAGATCAAGAAAACAATTTATAGCACCTTGCTCCGTAGTAGTTCAGTTGGCCTTGTTGAAGCCATTGAACAAACGCGCAAAGAGAAAGATGTAAATTACTTAGTGCTGGTGGATCAGTTTGAAGAATTGTTCCGCTTCAAAGACAGCCAGGATGTAAATGCCGTGAACGAAACACTGGCGTTTGTGAACCTTTTAATGGAAGCCGTCAATTATCCTGACAACTCCATCTATGTTGCCATCACCATGCGATCCGATTTCATTGGTGATTGCGCGCAATTCCCCGAACTGACACGCAAGATCAATGATAGCCATTACCTTATCCCACAATTAACGCGGGAACAAAAACGACGCGCCATTGAAGGGCCTGTAGCTGTGGGCGGTGCCAAGATATCGCAACGACTTACACAACAATTATTAAATGACTTGGGCGATAACCCTGACCAACTCCCCATTCTTCAACACGCGCTTATGCGCACCTGGAGTTATTGGTCAAAATACCGCGACTTCGATGATGAGCCTGTTGACCTGAAACATTACGAGGCCATCGGTACAATGTCTGAAGCCTTGTCGATGCATGCCAACGAAGCGTATGATGAGCTAACGGATGATCAAAAACAAATTTGTGAAATCCTCTTCAAGGCCATCACGGAAAAACGGGGTGAAAATTTTGGTATCCGAAGGCCAACGCGACTGAATGAAATCGCTGCTATCGCAGATGTTTCAGAAGAAGAAGTAATTAGTGTGGTTGATAAATTCCGTGACCCATCACGATCCCTGCTCACACCAGGCTTTGGTGCCGCCTTCACATCCAAAACCATGGTAGACATCTCGCATGAAAGTTTGATGCGGATATGGGTACGGTTAAAAAATTGGGTAGACGATGAAGGCGATGCCGTACAGATGTACACACGTCTGGCGGAAGCTGCCTCTATGTACCAGGTTGGCAAGGCGGGACTGTGGCGGCCACCCGATTTACAACTCGCCCTTAACTGGCAATCGAAACACAAGCCTACATTGGTGTGGGCGCAACGATATAACCCCGCCTTTGAACGCACCATTATCTTTTTAGAATATTCTAAAAAAGAATGGGAGACTGAACAACGCATTAAGGAACTTCAGCAAAAAAGAAAACTTAAAAATGCTCGCCTAGTTGCAATAATTTTTGGCTTTTTAACTGTGGCTGCTCTGGTCGCTGTCGTATACGCTTTTCTTCAACAAGCAGCGGCTGTTGAAAGTGAGAAAAAAGCAATGGACAATCTAGCTCTTGCTGAGAGAAATGCTATTCTAGCAAATCAGAACGCTGAAGAAGCCAGACTTGAAAAATTGTCAGCAGACAGTGCTCGTCAAGAAGCGGACGCGCAGAAAGAAAATGCTATTCTTCAGCAAAAAATAGCAGATCAACAAAGGCTCACAGCCGAACAGCAACGTGCCCTTGCTCAGACCAATGAAAAACGTGCGAAGGAAAATGCAGAGATAGCTGAACTGGAACGTAAGCGTGCAATAGCTAATGAAAAGCAAGCGAATATTAACGCCGAACGTGCGCGCCAGGAAGAACAACGTGCACGCGACTTACGCTTTCGTGCCATTGCAAAAGCCATGGCCATCAAATCCGTACAGCTGAGCAATGAAGAACAAGAAGGTTTGCTTGCCCAACAGGCATACAATTTCAATACTTCGTTCAAAGGCTATGCATATGATGATGACATCTACAACGGCCTCTACAATTCCTTAAAAAAATACGGTGATCCTTTGACCACCAGCCTGGCCGGACATAAGAACAATGTAAGGGCATTGGTTTCAACGGTAAAAGGAAACCATATTTATTCAGGTGGTGCCGAAGGTAAAATATTACGCTGGACGTATCGAAACAATCAATGGTCTCCTGAAGTAATGGTAAACGATAGCCCTACCCGTCTCATTGTCTGCATGGACGTAAGTCCCGATGAACATTGGCTGGTTGTAGGAGGTAATTTCAATGGAAGTAATCCTAAAAATAACTTTGTTGAGTTATATGACCTTCAAAAACCAACGGGTACACCCAAGATCATTAGCGGTTTTGTAGGGGAAGTAGGAAACCTTCGATTTACGCCAGACTCGAAAGGATTTTACGCGCGCGATAACGAAGGATACAGTGTACGTTACTCCGATCTTTCTTCTGCCAAAGAAGTTATCAACAGCAAGGAAAAAATCAGAAGCATTGATTTAAGCCCGGATGGAACACGCTTGGCTGGGGCAGTTGATGCCGGCAAAAGCGGCACACTTTATCTTTGGGACACCAAGACTTATGCAGCCCAAACGTCTTACCAAAATCCGCGGGCAGGTCTCTATGCTGTTGCCTTTGGGCCGGATGGAAGGCGCGTGGTGATTGGTGATGCCAATGGCCTTGTGAAAATTCTGGTTGAAGGTGTAGTGATCCGCGAATTGGCCGGTCACGAATCAGCCATTCAAGATATTAAATTTAACCATGCCGGAAAATTCATGGCCACTGCCAGCAAAGACAAAACCGTGCGGCTTTGGAATCTGGAAAATTTAAAAGAACAACCCATCAAGTTGTATGATCATCCCAACTGGGTATGGACCATTGCCTTTAGCCCGGATGATGAACAATTGCTTGCCGGCACGCAGGAACAAATTGTGAAATCATGGCCAACAAAAATAGAAACCATGTCAGGTAAACTGTGTGGCATGCTTACGCGGAACATGACACAAGACGAGTGGGATATTTTTGTGTCCGAAGATTTAACACGTGAGAAAACGTGTGAGAATTTTCCATTAGAAGAAATTAAAAAATAAGTACAGCCCAAAGGCTGAAAGTAAATACCGGTATGAGAAAATTTTTACTGCTAACTGTAGTGATCGTAGCTTTTTTATGGAGCCATCAAGCCGCGCACGGACAATCCACTTGCGCGCAAACGCTTCGCAGTGCACGCCTCACCTATGACCAGGGACGACTGCATGAATTGCCCGACATGCTTTCAGGATGTTTGACCAATGGTTTTACCAAACAAGAAAAAGTAGAGGCCTATAAATTACTGGCGCTCTCTTACATCTATTTGGAAGAACCCTCGAAAGCTGATGAGGCCATGCTAAATTTGCTTTACACCGATTCTTATTTTGATATTAACCCTGAGGCTGACCCTGCAGAATTCATAGCGTTGTACAAAACATTCAGAACGTGGCCTATCTATCGGTATGGTGCAAAAATCGGTGTCAATGCTACTCGTCCGAATGTTGTGCAGCAAGAGAATGCCATTGAAGGCAGCACGGCAAACTATTCTTCCAATATCAATTTTCAAGTTGGGGCGGTTTTTGAAATTCCCCTTACACCTAAATTGACCCTTAATCCCGAATTGTATTTTCAACTAAAATCGTTTTCATACAATTCAACCTTACCGGTAAACGCTGTGGATAATAACCACACCGAAGGTACTGAATCACAATCATGGGCATCCCTGCCCATCTCTTTGCAATACGGAATTAAAATAAAAAAAATTGATACCTACGTTGGCTTAGGGGTGTCTACAGATTTTCTTTTGGGATCTACCCTCACCATCAACAGGGCGCGCACGAATGCGAATTCACTACAAGAGCAAACGATCGATATTACCAGTGGCCGCAATCCCATAAACATCAGTGCGATTGTGTCAGCAGGTCTAAAATTTAAATTAGGTGGAGGCTTTGTGGTGGGTGAAATCCGCTATCATTATGGACTCACTACCATCAACACTGTAAACTCTGCTTATACCTTGAATGATTATCTGCTTTTCGATAATGCCTATGCCGATAACCAAATGAAACTTAATTCTCTTTCCATCACTGCAGGATACATTGTCAATGTATTTAATCCTAAAAAATTAAGAGCCCGGAAATGAAGTATTGTATTATCATAGCAGCTTTTGCCCTTACGTGTCATGCATGTAACAACATTGAAGACGCCTCTCCTTCCAATAGAAATACGTTCGCACGTTTTATAGAAAGTGAATCTCCTCTTGAAGGCGTGAG
>JBBRKB010000095.1:0-11145 GCA_038218385.1 Cytophagales bacterium
TCCGGACGTTTGGCAATGCGCTCGCAACACCATTGACTTTTCATCTTTTGGATTGAATTGTTTTACGATTTTTGCCCACAACATTCTTGCTGCACGCATCTTGGCAATCTCCATAAAATGATTCATACCAATTCCCCAGAAGAAAGAGAGTCGCGGAGCAAAGTCATCAATATCAAGTCCTGCTTCAATACCTGTTCGGATATATTCGAGTCCATCCGCTAATGTATAAGCAAGTTCAATATCGGCAGTAGCACCCGCTTCCTGCATGTGATACCCTGAAATGGAAATGGAATTAAAGCGCGGCATGTACTTGCTGGTGTATTTAAAAATATCACCAATGATCCGCATGGAAGGTTTGGGTGGATAGATGTACGTGTTGCGCACCATGAACTCTTTTAGAATATCATTTTGAATAGTGCCGTTTAATTTTTCTCGCGGCACACCTTGCTCTTCTGCAGCAACAATATAAAATGCCATGATCGGAATAACCGCACCATTCATTGTCATGGACACGGACATTTTATCAAGCGGTATTTTATCAAAAAGAATTTTCATGTCGAGCACGGAGTCGATAGCCACGCCTGCTTTGCCTACGTCACCTAATACGCGCGGATGATCTGAATCATAACCACGATGTGTGGCAAGATCAAACGCAACAGAAAGCCCAGCCTGGCCAGCGGCAAGGTTTCGTCTGTAAAATGCATTCGAATCTTCTGCTGTTGAAAATCCTGCATACTGACGGATTGTCCATGGGCGTGTTACATACATAGTAGTGTATGGCCCTCTTAGGAAAGGCGGGAGCCCTGCAGCGTAGTTCAAATGTTCTGCATCAGATAGGTCAACTTTTGTGAATTTCTGTTTGACTGAAATGTTTTCAGAAGTGTTCCAGTCTTTAGAACTATTTTCTTCAACGGTTGAAACATTTGGAAGGACAAGTTGTAGTTTGGAAAAGTCGGGCTTCATGCTTCGCTGGATTGGGTGGAAATTTTTGAAGTACTATAATCCTTATTTTCTTTTGTGCTTTCAATTTTATCTTGAATGATATTTTTTTCAAGTGCTTTTATAAATCCTCCTTCATGCTCGATCTCCTTAAAAATTGAGAATGCATTTTCGGTCATCAACTGGGTTAGGTTTTCTATATAATAGGATCCCTGTGAAGGATCAATGACTTTATCGAAGTAGGCTTCTCCATCCAAAAGATTCGAAATATTAAGTGCGATACGTTTACCAAAATCTGTTTCGTTATTCGTATGTGAATCGATCAAGAGTGCATCGCATCCGCCCAACACTGCCGACATGGCTTCCGTTGTATTGCTGAGCATGGTCATATTGGGATCAATGACTGACCTGAGTAATAATGAAGTAGATGAAAGTATTTGAATGGGAACATCTGACTCACCATAGGCACTCATCAATGTTGCCCATAGCAAGCGCATGCTCCGGACTTTAGCAATCTCGAAAAAGTAATTAGGGGATATGGTCAGGCGAATAAAAATTTCATGTATCACTTCACGTGTTGATAATGGTTCATGACTTAGATATTCAATATAGTCCGTGATTTTATTTAATGTGAATGCCAGTTCTTGTGATAGATTGCTTCCTGCATTTGCAAAGGTGTGTGAAGAAGTGACAAGTCCGAAAAAATTAGGGGCTTGTTGGGTTACACTTAATTGCGCTGCTAATGCTTTATAATCAACGGCATCATTCCATTGTGCTAATGTTTCACATTCGCAAAAACCATTAATGTGTGAAAGACGGACTCCGGATTTTTTTAAATAGTCAAAGTAAGATTGGATAAATTCACCCGAAGGCTTATCTAATTTAAATGATACATGTATAGTGGATGTATCAATTTCGCTAAGAACAATTTCAAAATCAGGAATCACATTATGTCTCGCATGAAGCAATAAACCTGTTGCGCCTTGTTTAATGGCCTTTACTGCCTGTTGGTTTATAGTATGGACATCACCGTCCATGATTTCAACATATTTTATCCAACCCGGTTTTGTTTTCTGAACACTGGCGAAAGCCTCTATATAGTTCTCAAGGCCCTGTATGTCTTCTTGGGCATAGTACGGCTGAATAGAAAATCCTTCCTGTGTTTTCCAAACTAAATTTTTATCAAAATCTAAATCTTTAATATCGTGTATAGCCTTTTGCTTCCATTGCTCTTTGGTGACAGGCGGAAAAGCTTCAAAAAGTTTGTTTGATTTCATTTGAGCGATGTTGAATTGTTATTAACTCAAAGATGGAATTTTAAATGGAATGATGCTATAGTTTTTAGTTGACCTTATTCAATTCGAGCAACACATATTTTGTTAAAAAGCAGATGGTATAGGATTTATTTTTCCCGATCTTATGACCGAGATAACGAGACTGCGGTCTCAGCTTTAGGAAAAACGGAGTAATTGTTTCCCTTCAGGTTCTTATCTTTGCCAATTGATTTACACAACATGCCTGCATCACTTCAGCGAACACGATTAACAGCAGATGAATACGCCAATGGTATTCTTTCGGCAGACCGTGTTGTGCTTAGTAAAGCTATCACACTAGTAGAAAGTAAACTTCCTGGAGATAATGCAATTGCAGAATCGCTTATAGAAAAAATTCTACCCCATACGGGTAATGCTATGCGAATCGGTATTACGGGTGTGCCTGGTGTTGGTAAGAGCACATTCATTGAAGCCTTTGGTTTGTATCTGATATCATTATCCAAATCGGTAGCGGTATTGACCATTGATCCTTCGAGTCAACGGACACAAGGAAGCATTCTGGGTGATAAAACACGAATGGAAAGTTTAAGCAATCACCCAAAAGCATTTGTGCGCCCTTCATCTACAGGAAATACGCTGGGAGGTGTGAACACACGAACACGTGAAACGATGTTGCTCTGTGAGGCATTTGGTTTTGATGTAGTTATCATTGAAACGGTAGGCGTGGGTCAGAGTGAAACGACTCTACGCGGCATTGTTGATTTTTTCCTACTGCTCATGTTGGCGGGTGCTGGTGATGAATTGCAAGGAATCAAACGTGGCATTATGGAAATGGCTGATGCTATCGCAATCAACAAGGCAGACGGTGATAATGTTCGCATGACGGAATTGGCAAGACGTGAATATCAAAACGCATTGCACCTGTTTCCACCTTCAGAAAGTGGTTGGGTTCCGGAAGTTGTCACGTGTTCTTCTTTGCACAATGAAGGCATGGAAAAAATTTTTAACATCATCTTGAAGCAAGACAAGCACATGCGTGATGTTGGGTATTTTAATGAGAACCGTAAGCATCAAAATTTGAATTGGATGTTTGAAACGGTAAACCATCACTTGCAAAGTGATTTCTACAATCATCCAAAAATCAAAAGTCAGCTTGTTCAACTACAACAACAAGTTGAATCAGGGGAAGTGGCCGCTATTACCGCAGCACACCATCTAATGAAAATCTTTAAAGAAATTAAGTATTAGAATATGAATTGGATCATGCTTGTGGTAGGTGGTATTTTTGAGATGGGTTTTGCTTTTTGCCTGGGTAAAATGAAGGAGACCACGGGAACAACCTATACATTATGGCTAATCGGTTTTATCATTTCGCTTTCGTTAAGTATGTATTTGCTTTATCGCGCCACCCAGACATTACCCATTGGTACTGCTTATGCTGTGTGGACTGGCATTGGCGCAGTGGGTACTGTAGTATTGGGAATAATTTTTTTGAAAGAGCCTATTGAATTTTGGAGAGTATTCTTTTTGTGTACGTTGATCGCGTCTCTTGTTGGATTGAAAATTTTCTCGCACTCATAAGGAATTGTATCTTGGTACATTAGTTTTTGAATGGATATAAAATTACAGGAATTTCGCTTTAAGGAAAGTGCAGAGGAAAACCGAAAGAGGGACGGACAAAATTGATTAATATATTCATCGTAACCCAGTTGAGTCTGCTGTCATAAGCGCTGTATGGCAGTTTTTTGGAATTATATATATAGATCAGTGTTGGAATTGAAGTTATTCAAATAAATCTAATGAAACGAAAAATCAAAATCTCGATATGGACAATATTTTGCGGTTGGATGTTTCTAAGCTGTGCACAACACTCTGATCAAAGAATAATAAACAAAAGCGGGGGTTATTCAATCAATAAACTTTCCGATTGGAACTATGAGATGAAAAACAGAAGTACTATGATAACCAAAGATAGGCAATACGACACATTGACTGTTTATGGAACGCTTATAGTTGCTCGGGGAAATTCTGCTCTCTCTCTTGATAGCACATTTACTTTAATTAAGAATGATCTTCCTAACACATTGAAAGACTTTCAAAAAATAAGCGAAGGATATTCTGAAATTAACGGGCATCCGGTAAGATGGCTTAAATCAAGTTATACACTGTATGAATTCAGATATATTAGCATCAGATATTATATGATGTTATATGAAAAGAAGTCTGTTATGATTGAATGCTCTTCAATCGATGGGACATTTGAGGACTTTGAAGAGGATTTTAATAAAATGATTTTTAGTTTCAAGGTAGAGAGACAACAGTGACTTCCAAGACATTTTTTTTATAAATGAATTCCAAAATGCCGCGCATTGAATTAATCACTACCATCAATGCTCCTATTGACAGATGTTTCAATTTGGCGAGGAGTATTGATCTCCATAAACTTTCAACAGTGGAGACAAATGAAGAAGCTATTTCAGGTGTAACTGAAGGATTGATTGGTCTCGGAGAACAAGTCACTTGGCAGGCGAAGCATTTTGGTATTACACAAAAACTCACCTCCAAGATTACGGCGTTTCAATATCCATATCACTTCAGGGACGAAATGATAAATGGCGTATTTAAAATGATTCGACATGATCATCTGTTTGAAACCATACATGATAAAACAATTATGAAAGACGTATTTGTTTTTGAATCGCCGGGAGGAATCCTGGGCGTGATTGTTAATAAGTTCGTTTTAGAAAAGTATCTTCGTCAATTATTGATAAAACGGAATAAGGTAATCAAGCATGTGGCTGAAGGAGATCAATGGATTGAAATATTGGCATCAAATAAAATAATTATGGATTAATTTATCAATCCTCAAGTTTATACCATTGAATGTTTTTCAACGGAGGCTTTCTAAAATACATTGAAACGGAATCAGGCCCATAAAAGGTTTCGAGGTAATCGAGAATGGGCTGCTCACTAGATCCCAAGTCCCAGAGCTTTTGTTTTGCTTGCATCCATCGTATTTTCTCGATCCATGTTTGGCGTGAGAATTTTGCCTGAAGAATAAGACTGCTTGAATGACAAGCGGTGCATGTGTTTTTTACCAATAGAAAATCGCCTTTTGCAACAAGGCCTGACTCGGCATCTTTCCCTTCAATGGTTATATTGGTAACTGCCGTTGTATCGATCACATCCACTTCAGTGGCCTCAAGTTTTGAATTGCCGTTTTGATGAGTGTTAAACCAAGCCCATGCAATTATCAAAAGTATTACCAATGTGGATAAACCGACTAACCACCGGAATACTAATTTTCTTTTTGTGAAATGATTTTCTTTTTTGTCGTGGTCATGCATCATACTCAAACTATTTTAACGGCAATACGATGGCATGAATTATTTAAATAACCTCCGGAGTTCCACGCAGGGACTACCATAGGTTGGGATTTTCCTTCGGTATCGGTTCCGCGTGCCCACACTTCATAATATCCTGTTTCTGGAAATTGTATGGTTGCTTTCCAATGTTGCCAAGCCAATCTATTTACAGGCGCTTCAACTTTGCATAGCTGCCACGTGGCACCATAGTCAATTGAAGTATGCATCTGCTCCACCGAAAGATCGCCAGCCCACGCATGGCCACGAAGGTGCAAAATTTTTGACTTGTTTATCATGGCTCCTGTTTTAGGAAAGGTAATCACGGAGCGCACCGGCATGGATTCTATTATTTTAGATTCATCTTCGGGTACATCTTCGCCAGGCTGGATCGGATGAAGCGGTACACGATAGCGATCCATTTTTGCTCCGTCATGTATTTTGTTACAAACCGATATGCGATTAAGCCACTTGCCTGAAACAGAACCCGGCCATCCGCCAACAACCAAACGAAGGGGGTAGCCGTGTACGCATGGAATATCTTTTTCATTCATTGCCCAAGCGATCAGGGTTTCAGGCTCCAACGCTTTTTTAATGGGCACGCCACGTGATATCACAACCTTGTCTTTATCGCCACTCAGGTGCACATCCGTTCCGTAGTAACCAATGTATATCGCATCTTGCTTGAGCCCTACACTTTCTAATACATCTTTTAACCTAACCCCTGTCCAGCGTGCGCAACTTACAGCGCCTTCCTTCCACTGGTTGCCGGCTGCTGCCGGGTAAAAACCATACCTTCCGTTGCCACCACATTCTAGAGTTAATTGATAGGTGTACGTTAGGAATTTTGAGCGCAATTCCTGAAGGGTAAAAGTTTTCTTTTGCTTCACAGATTCCCCGTCTATGGTAAGCGTCCACTTGTCAGCGTCTATGCCTTCCGGTATTAATCCATTATTTCGTACAAACATTTTGTCGGCCGGAGTAATCTTATCATCCAGCAAATGCGCAGGTGTCTCAATGTTCCAAGGTCGGTCGTTATACTTAATCATCTCCGGATGTATTTCCTTCATTGAAAATGGATCTGATTCTGTAAATGCCAAGGGCAAATAGTTGGCAGGCATGCGGGAGGCAAACATGATCTTTGTACCCAGCGCAGTGGCCATCGTGGTGAGCACTGTTTTCTTTAGGAAGCCCCTACGATTCCAAAGGGCATTGTCAGATTTTTTTGCATTTAATTTTTTTATATGATCGGTAGGCATGTCTGAAGAAGTCGATGATAACAAAAATAGTTTGTTTTAGGTAATGTTACTACACCATTTTTTTGCATTATCCCTTACCGCTTTCTTTTAATATGCAACGATGCAGCTCGAAAGAGGAAATCAGAAAGAATGTTTTTGCCCATTGCCAACAGGATATTTTTATATTTACTCCCATCATTTCACAATTTGAATTCTTTTACGAAGAAATATTTACTCATGTCATTGTACGCGCTTTTATCGATAGCCATGTGCAGTGCTGCTCCCACCGATACATTAAATTATGTTCCTTTAAACCACATAACAGTGATTGGCCATATCAGTAAGAAGATTGACCAATGTATTGTCAACCGGGTAGAGGAGCAATCGGCCAGTGAATTAGTCGAACCGTTTACTCATAAAAACGAAAAGCAGTTTTGGCAAACAGAATTTTGGGGCAAGTGGATATTATCTGCCATTGTTCCATTACATTTATTTTTTTATAATGGAACGTAGTACTGAATTCATGCGCTCTTATTCGACTGCCCGCAAGGTTAACTTAGAAGAGAGTTAAGTGTAGAGTGTTCGGCTATTGCGTCTCTGACTCTAAAGGAAACTCTATGTCAAAACGGGTTCCGACCCCAGGCTCAGAAGTTACGGAGACAGATCCAAAATGATTATTCACTATCTTCTTCACCATCGATAAGCCCACACCCAGCCCGGAAGTAGTACGATCAAGGGTGCTGAGAAGACCAAAAACATATTGTTTATACTCATTCTCAAACCCAACACCATTATCTGTAAATGAAATTCTGATATGGTCTACATATTTATATTTATTTGAAAAGACACGGAAAACGTTTTCCTCAAAAACAACTGCACTGATCATAATCAAAAGCTTTCGTTCTTTATGTCTGAATTGAATAGCGTTATTAATTAAATGGAAAAACATAAGTTCCAGTTGATCTTTGTAACCATCAACCATTGGCGTTTTTCCAACTTCCATTTCAAAATCCGAAAACTGCTGCGCATGAACGGCCTTCTCCTGAGCTGAATCAATAACTAACTTCAAGTCAACGGTAGCAACCGTTTTTTCTGAATCTATAGCAACATATTGCTGTAGGCTTTCAGTAAGCATTTTTAATTTTTTAGCCGAGGTTTCTATTTTTTGACATAAGATTTTGTTCTCGTTGCTCATCAGCGTTTCCATCTCCTTAGCAAGCATGCTTGTAAAAAATCGAATTTTCCGAATTGGCTCTTGTAGATCGTGAGAAATTATCTTGCTGAACTTTAGCAAATTTTCGGTAGTGCCTAATTGTCTTTGATAATTCTTATCCAATTCTACGGTATGCTTTTCAAGCGATTCTGTCAATTCGCTCAGGTGTTTATTCTCGCTGATGGATTCTTCAGCGGCGCGTTTGGCATTTATAAGTTCATCTTCAAATTTTTTTCTTTCCTCAACCCGAATTAATACACAGTGTATAATGCCGCTCTCTCCGGAAAAAATTCGCTGTGCATTTGCCAGAACGGGGAGGCTTTCATTGTTTTTGTTCTTTAACGATAAAAATATTTCGGAAGCACTAGAATGCAATTTTATCAAGGGAAAAAAATGCGTATTGTAAAAAATCCGCGTGGCAATGGTAAAGATATTTTCAACACTTTTTCCGATCAGTTCCGCTTTCGAAATGCCTACCCAGTATTCAAGCATCGCGTTGCAATTTGTGACGATGCCGTTATCATTAAAAGATACGTAGCCACACGGCAGAACATCAAAATTGTGATCCTTCACTATTTTTCCTCAAGATAGTTTTTCATCACGGCAATGGTTTCTTCAGGATGGCTCATGTGCGGACAGTGGCCTGTCGCTTTTAAAACCTTTAACGTGCTGCCTGTCAAGTTTGCATGAAGGTAATCCCCCACTTCAACCGGGGCGATAAGATCGTCTGAACACTGCATAATCAAAGCCGGCGTTTTTACCTTTACCAGATCCTTTCTGTTATCAGAAAAAAAAGTTGCAGCTGCAAATTGCCTTGTGATCTGTGGGTCTGTAGAGCAAAAACTCTCATTGAGCTCTTGGCTAAGTTCCGGCCGTTCAGGATTTTTCATAATGGCTGGTGCCAGAAAATTAGCCCACCCGATGTAATTCTTATCCATCGTATCGAGGAGTTCTTCAATGTCTTTTCTGTTAAAGCCTCCTACATAACCGTCATCGTTGAGGTAACAAGGTGACGGCCCGATGAGAATGAGGTTAGAAAAAAGCCGTGGTCGTTTTAATGCCGCTAAGATCCCGATCATGCTGCTGACGGAGTGACCCACAAAAATTGTCTCTGTCAATTGCAGTGCTTCACAAATGTCCAAGATGTCTTGCGCATATCCATTTAAATTGGCGTAACGTTCCTTGTTATATGAATGGACATCAGATTTCCCTGCTCCCACATAATCAAAAACAACTATCTTATAATCGTTTTCGAATGCGGGTGTAATAAATCGCCACATATTCTGGTCACACCCAAAGCCATGAGCAAACAGCATTTTCTGGGAACCCGCGCCCCAGATCTTTACATTATTACGGGTTATAATGTTTTCTTTCATCAGCAATTATATAATTTTGTCTGTTATAGAGACCCAATTATAATCAAATATTATATGGTATACTTGGTTGATGACGATCCGGATGATCGTGAAATGGTACAAGAAGCTCTAGTCCAATTCAGCTACAAGGGACCTGTGTTGGCTTTCTGTGATGGCAAAATGCTGATGGATCAGTTAAATTCAGATGAGCACTCAGATAAACCGAATGTAATTGTGCTTGATCTGAACATGCCGCGGCTTGATGGCTTTGAGGCTTTGGCGCAAATCCGGATGCATCCAATTTATAAGACGGTTCCGGTAATTATTTTAACGGCCTCTTCCAGTAGGGCCGATGAACTCAAATGCTTTGATTTGGGATGCGATTTTTATTTAGCTAAACCCATCAGAAGTGAAGACTACATGAAACTAACTTCGATAGTAAAAAACATTATTTCCGCAGCCGGAATAGCGCAGTGACTTAATCAATAGTAGCGAAGTATCTTTTACCTTCGCAGAGAAACATTAATGGCTACTCTTCATGCACGACCTGATCGATAAACTAACATCCAACCCACTGTATCTCACCATCGGAGTGATTCTGATTGTCGTGCTGCTCTATGCCATGATCAAGCGCATCATGAAGCTCCTCATCATTTTGTTTATCGCCTTCATTTTTTTTTTGGTGTACGTACAGTATACCGGTAATTCAGTAAAAGATAAAATCGAGCGAATGATTAAGGATTAGGTGGGTGTGGGTCACAACTCCTGATACACCGATCTCCAAAATGATGAGTGAGAAACTGATAAAAACAATTTGAGAAGCAGTAACATGAAATCGTAATGTACTGCGTTCATCCATCGGAATGTTAGTTTTGCATGCGATTCCTGTCTGCCCGACAGGCCGGCATCCATTAAAAAAATTATTAACACATGAAGACACTCCTCATTACCCCGGAAGGTTTAGAAAAATTAAAAGCGGAGTTGGACCACCTGTGGCGGGTCGAACGACCGGATACCACCCAAAAAGTAACCTGGGCCGCAAGCCTTGGAGATCGTTCTGAAAATGCAGACTATCATTATAATAAAAAGCGTTTGCGAGAAATTGACGGCCGCATACTCTATCTACGAAAATGCATTGATGATTTAAAAGTCGTGAGCTACTCACCCTTTCAGGAAGGCAAAGTAATGTTTGGAGCT
The DNA here is from genome assembly GCA_038218385.1 of Cytophagales bacterium. Lineage (GTDB taxonomy): Bacteria > Bacteroidota > Bacteroidia > Cytophagales > Cyclobacteriaceae > JBBRKB01. Next base: position 10,579 of record JBBRKB010000095.1, read on the forward strand.
TGGGTAGAAATTGAAAATGACAAAGGCAAACAAATGCGCTTCCGTATTGTAGGCCCTGAAGAAATTATCAACACCAAAGACTACATCTCTATGGACTCACCGATGGCGCAGGCATTGATCAACAAAGAAGTAGGTGATGAAGCAACAGTAAAAACAGGTGCGGGCACATTTGTTTGGCGCGTGAGGAAAATTGAGTATCAGAAATAGTTAGTTACGTGCGATAAATTATTACCATGTATCTGTTTATTTTAGATTCAACGAGAGCTCGTCATTGCGAGGCACGAAGCAATCCCCTTGCTACGGAGTACACAAGTAAAGCAGCAGAAAATGTTAAACGGAAATAGGTTCTCAAACCATGTACTCCTTCTGTAGTATTTCATAGTGGGGGGATTGCCACGTCAGCATGTATCGCGAAACGCGATACGCTTCCTCGCAATGAACTGTGTTTAAAAACAAACTTTCATGCACAAAAATCTTGGCACAATTGATTTTATCAACGGGTATATACATCTGTCAATAAAGAGATAAATGAGTTTTTAAAGCCATAGGGCTTACCAAAAAAAGTAA
>JBBRKB010000096.1:0-11140 GCA_038218385.1 Cytophagales bacterium
ATATGGCAAATTAAATTCTACTTGCGCGAAAAGTGTTGATGAAGTTGAAATGATTTCGTCATTGCTTTGCAGCGCTCCTGTTTGTCCTTTATTATTATTGTAAACATTCACAGGTGAAAATCCATGCTGGTATTCAGCACCAAAATTCAGCTTGCCTTTCGAAAATTTATACTGTGTGTTGGTTCTTCCTCCAAGGCTTTGTTCCGTTTTGCGTTCGTAATTCCTAATGGAAGAATTTTCAAATTGTGTGAACGAGCCGTAGACACCCGTTTGGTTGGACCACTTTTCATTCCAATCATAATCTTGTGAAAGTCCGGCATAAAATGTCTTGTTGAAAAGCGTTGCCCTTTGTTCAACAGCTCCGGGGTTTGGGCCAGCTGCCGGTCTCGCTTGGCTTGCATCTTGATCGTACTGCGCCTTATTCAATCCACCCGGTGTTTGATAAAACAAATCTCCATAAAAAATATTGGTACTTATGGTTCGCCTTGGATCAAGAATGTAGTTACCAAAAATTTGTAAAACATCCCTTCCCATTTTTGATTGGTCGCGATAACCATCACTTTGCTGATGATTATATTGAATAGTGGTATTCGATTTTTTAGATCCTGTTTGAGCTTTAACGGAGTAGCGTACTAAACCATAACTTCCAACTACACTGGAAACCTCAACGCCTGATTCGTTATACTGCGCCTTTGGACTTTTCAAAATCAATACACCTCCGGTTCCCGCGCCATACAAACTTCCTCCCGGACCCTTTATTATTTCCGCTTCTGATACACTATTAAAATCGAGCATGTTCAGATACGTATTGCCTCCGGGGTCGGTAAGGGGCAAACCATTCCAATACACTTTTACATTGCGAACACCAAAAGGCGCACGCAGTGTACTTCCTCGAATTGAAAACCGGTAGCTGCCTGGTGAACGCTCCTCCATTCGCACACCGGGTATCGTATTCATTACTGGAACAAACGATGTGTTGCCAAACCGCTCAAACTCTTTCGGGGTGACATAGCCATACGCAAGGGGTACATCTTGCAGAGGCCTGTCGTAATAAAATGATTGTACAACAACTTCATCCAGTTGGCGCACGGAATCTTTCTCTACCTCTTGCGCAAGTAGCGCATGTGAAACAAAAAACATTATGAAACAGAAGTGAAAAATTTTCATGTTAAAGCAGTAAGGGTCTTGTACTTTAGTAAAAGATTGAGCACGCGAATTTATAAATAAAATACATTTCATTGGTGCGTACTAATTTATCAAGGAGGCCGTAAAAAGAAAACAGCGTTGACCATAAATGAGCAACGCTGTTTTTAACTAAATGACAAAAAGTCGGACTCTTAACGTGCGCGTTGTAGGGTGGGATTCTTCGCCCCCACATTCCGTCTCGCAAAACCACCGCTCTGAATGACGGTTCTCCACTTGTGTATCGGCCGGTTCTGAGTACTAAGGGACTTTCTCAGCCTTCTTTTTCAACAACACCACATCCTACTCGCGCACCTGCATTGCCTGAAGGCTGGGAAACAAAGTCATCCTGGCTGGCGTGAATAATCACAGCACGGCCTATTACACTCGTACTGTCTGATCCACCTACCGTCCAATCTTTGGCGGTCATTTCCAAAACGCCTTTACCATCTTCTCCAATTTCAAGGTTGGCTATGTCGCCACTGTGAAACTGACCACTTGTCTTCCGGTTGCCATGATCTTCGTGCATCGGATTCCAATGCCCTCCGGCAGATGTTGCATCCATAGCGGTGCAATCGCCTGATTCATGAAGATGTACAGCGTGTGTTCCTGGCGTGCCGTCTTTAACGGTTAAAGTGAATTTTACTCCGCCGCTGGTTTCTTCAAATACGGCTTCACCGTTCAAGGTGCTGCCACTCGCACTTTGTATCACTGCCTTAGCTTTATTTTTTTCGCCTCCACAAGAATTTAATCCGCACACTAAAACTATAGCCAGCACAAAAAGAAAAGATTTTTTAAACTGTATCATAATAATTAAAATTTAAATGAGGTTTCGTTTGAGATAAGCAAGTTAGGATAAAACAATGGAATATCAGGATTAGACAAGACGAAATAGGGCTGAATTATTCCAATGCAATGTATTGCGGATGTAAGGTAGTATATGGCAACGACATTGGATTGTATGTCCTTAAAAAGTAAAGTATACATTTGCGAAATCCTGTTTTAACACCTTCATGTCATCAGCATCTCAAGAACGAACGTACGCATACTTCATCGGTGGTATCGTCATCGCCTTTTTTGGTTCCGTTTGTTTTTCCACAAAAGCCATTTTTGTAAAACTTGCCTATCGCGATACCGAGGTCGATGCCATCTCTCTGCTTGCCCTTCGCATGATTTTTTCGCTTCCTTTTTTTGTGTCGAGTGCGCTGGTAAGTTCACGCAAAACAACAAACATAAAATTCACAAAACTGCAGTGGGCAAAAATTGCTTTGATTGGGTGTCTGGGGTACTACATTAGTAGTTTATTAGATTTTCTTGGTCTTCAATATGTATCGGCTGGAATCGAGCGGTTGATTTTATTTATTTACCCCACTCTTGTGCTGCTCATGTCCGCTTCTTTTTTTAATCAAAAAATAAAACGCGCTCAGTGGCTGGCCATTGCCATTACGTATGGCGGCTTGATGCTGGCATTCTACAGTGAATTGGATTTCAATCATGAGCAAAGTGATAACTTTATTTGGGGCGCTGTTCTGATTTTCATTTGTGCCATTACGTATGCTGCCTACATTGTGGGTAGCGGTCGTTTGATACCTGTGGTGGGTGCGGCAAAGTTTAATAGTTATGCCATGAGCTTTGCAGGTGCTGGCGTGTTGCTGCATTTCTTTTTTACAAGTGACACCAATCTTCTCCAATTTCCAATGGAAGTATATGGCTATGGAATTGTCATGGCCATTGTGAGTACTGTCATTCCTTCATACCTGGTATCAGAAGGAATAAAACGGGTTGGATCTAATAATGTCGCCATTGTTGGAAGCGTGGGGCCTGTGTCTACTATTGTTCAAGCGTATTACTTTCTTGATGAACCGATCTTCGGATTACAAATTGCCGGCACACTTTTGATATTGGTTGGTGTGCTCGTCATTGGCAAAAAATAATTGTTTTCAGGATGAGCTTACTAAATCAAATTCTTTAAACTCCTCCCATACTTTACCTGTATGTTTCAGCAAAATGATTTTGGTCACATCAAAGGTAGCCTCGAATGATCGTTCATTAAATTCTTCCCGGGCGAGTTCGAAGATTCGTTTCTTAAGATCCCGAAAGGCAAGTGTGAGGTGAGGGTGAAAAGCCTGAGCTTTGTAATCGGCATTTAACAAATTAAATTTCCGTTTGAAATGTCTGTACAACTCCTTTTGCAAATCGCAAATGGCTTGGTTTTTTTCGACATGGATAAAAATTACTTTGGGTGGAAAGCAAGAGAAATTCTTCAACACTAATTCAAACGGATGATGGTGTGAACAAAAATTATTCAGCTCATCAACTATTTCATGCTCTCTTTCTTCCTTCCATTTGAAAGGCATATGCAAGGTTACGTGTGGAGGTGAATTGAGCGATGCCTTGCTTTGGTATTGATCTTTAAAGTAAACTTTTAAATCTTGTGCCTGCTCATAATAAGGCGAAGGCGGCACAATGGCCACAAAATATTGCTTAAATTTATCGTCAGTCTTCTTTGGCATTTTCCTCCTTCAATCCACCTCGAAAAGTCGTCAACAAAAGGATGAAGTAATAGTTTTTTTAGGAAAAAGTTTTTGGTAAATATCCCAAACGTAACGCATACCAAACACTAGCGTCTTCTTTTCTTTCTAGCTCTCTTCAGTCGCTTCTTCTGTGTACCGCTCATCTATTCCCAAATGACAACGATTTTGGAAAAGAACCATTCGTGATAACGATGCAGGTAAATTTTTTCGATCTCGTTACGCTTAACTTTAAGCGAAGGTGTCATCAGGCCATTCTCAATCGTCCAGTTCTTTTTTAATATAACAATACACTCCAGTTGCTCATACGATTCAACTGATCTGTTTACGTTTTTAAGTGATTCGTGCAATCCTGCTTCAACTTCTTCCTTTGTTTTACTTTTGCCCGCATCTGATAACGTTACCAACGCGATGGGTTGAGGAACACCCATCCCCACCACGCAGGCTTGTTCGAGATGAGGGTTTAGCAAAAGTTTCATTTCAATATGTGTTGGGGAAATAAATTTTCCTTTATCCGTCTTAAACTGATCTTTTATCCTACCGGTAATGGTAAGAAATCCTTCTGCATCGGCATGGCCTCTGTCGCCCGTTTTAAAAAATCCATCAGATGTAAAAACCGATGCTGTTGTTTCGGGGTCTTTGTAATATCCTTTTAGCAAAGCACGGGTCTTTAATAATATCTCATCATCATCACCAAACTTTACCTCCACCTCAGGACATGGCTGGCCCACGGTTCCAATCTTTACCTTGTCAACATTGTAATGTGAGTAAGCTGTGTTCTCCGTCATGCCATACAGCTCGCGAAGTTCAACACCAATGCTCGCATACCACTTGAGCAGGCCAATGGGAATAGGCGCTGCACCAGACACAAAAACTTTTGTGTTCAGAAATCCAAGTCCAGCTTTTATTTTTCTCTTTATTAACGAGCCGACTATCGGAATGCCCAAGAGGAATTTCAATTTTTTATCCGGGAGTTTTTTGGTCACACCTTCCTGAAGTTTAGCCCATATACGTGGCACCCCGCCCATCAAAGTGGGCTGCACATATTTCAGATTATCGATAAAGAGATCAAGCGACTCGGCAAAATAAATTGCACTGCCTGAATAAATTGCAGGCATTTCAAGCACAGCTCTTTCGGCGATGTGGCTCAACGGCAAATATGAAAAGAAACGTTCGTCAGAATTAATTTTAAATCCGTGAGCCAATTGTTTTCCAACATATCCAAAATTTTCATGTGTGAGCATCACACCTTTGGGCATTCCGGTAGTACCCGATGAATACATGATGGTGCAAACCTCTTCAGCAGAAGGAAGATTAATTTTCTCCAAAGGCTCATACCCCTTTACTATCGAAGACCATGTAGTTCCTTCTGAAATGCCATAGTCGTCATACGAAATTTTAAGTATGCTATCCGGTATTGCACTTCGTTGTGAATCATAGTCGTCAAGCTTTCCAATAAAAATGGCTTTGGGTTCTGAGTGTAACAGCAAAGGTTCAATGGACGTATTCGTTAATGTTGGATAAATCGGAACGGAAATGTGGCCCGACATCATTATCGCCATGTCGGTCATAATCCATTGGGCACAATTCTTTGAAAGAATGGCAACATTGCTTTTTGGAGGCAATGTATCGATCAACATAGCTGCCACTTTTCTAATCTCTACTCCCGCTTCAGCGTATGTCCACGTTCTCCAATTACTCTTTATTGGTTGATGCAGAAACGATTTGGACGGCGTTGTTTTCTCCCAATGCAAAAAATTTTCGAGAGTGGTCTGGCGGTTTTTGGTTGAGTTCATAGGATACAATCTATACAAAATATGTAACATGTAATAACACCACAGTAACATCTCTGTGTTTAATGCCTGCTTCAGACAACCTTCCTATATCAAGCACGTAATTATTGCGGAGTAAAAAATTAAAACAAACATTAAGCAACATGACCACAACGCGCTTTAATTTCAAAGAATCAACAAAACAATTTTATATTATACTGGCTCTTTGCTCCGTATTTATTATAGCCAGCTGTAGCAAGGATGACGAAACTAATGTAGATGCTAAAAAAATTAGTGGCACATTTGATGTTGTTGAAACGGATGAGTTTGACGATGTTGAAAATTACAGCATCACCATCGCTAAATCGAAAAACGGTGGTGCCAATATTGAAATCAACAACTTTGGCGACTTCATGTATGTGCCGGTGAAAGCGGTCATAAAGGGTAATGTCTTTACAATCCCTCCCCAAACCTTTGTTGGAAAAAAATTGACTATCAGTGTTTCCGGAAGCGGAACCTTTAACGGCACCGTTTTGACGTTCGATTTCTCTCTCGACACAGGCAATGACATCGTCATCAACCAAACCTGTGTGGCCTCGAAGGTTGAATGATATCCACCAACAAAAAATAAAATTTCCAAAAGGTTTTTAGGTTTATTTGATGAAAACCTCTGCATCAATTCTTAAGTTGCAGCCATGGAATCTTCAAAAAAACTTTTTCTTCTAGATGCTTATGCGCTCATTTATCGGGCGCATTTTGCGTTTACCAAAAATCCTCGTATCAATTCAAAAGGGCACAACACTTCGGTGGCTTTTGGGTTTACCAATACTTTAATGGAGGTACTCCATAAACAAAAGCCTTCCCATATCGCTGTAGCCTTTGATACCTCAGCGCCAACCTTTCGAGATGAAATTTTCGAAGCCTATAAAGCCAATCGTCAGGAGACCCCGGAGGACATTCGGTATGGCATGCCCAAGGTGAAAGAAATAATAAAAGGCTTTGGTATTCCTATTTTAGAACTGGATGGGTATGAAGCCGATGACATTATTGGCACGTTTGCCAAACAGGCCGTTAAAAAAGATTTTGAAGTTTACATGATGACGCCAGACAAAGATTTTGGCCAACTGGTAGAAGAAAAAATTCTTTTATATAAACCTGCCTACATGGGTTTCTCAGTGGATGTGTTAGGCGTGAAAGAAGTATGCGAGAAGTGGGACATTGAAAATGTTTCTCAAGTGATAGACATCCTCGGCTTGCAAGGCGATACGAGCGACAACATTCCAGGTATACCCGGAGTCGGCCCAAAGACAGCAGCAGTCTTACTAAAGAAATATGGGTCCGTTGAAAACATTGTGGCGCATGCCGGTGAGTTGAAAGGGAAACAGAAAGAACAAGTTGAAAAATTTGGCGAGCAAGCTATCCTTTCAAAAAAACTTGCTACCATCATACTTGATGTACCAATAGAATTTAACGAAGACGCTCTTCTTTATTCCGGGCCAAATGTAGATATCCTGAGGCCGATTTTTGATGAATTGGAATTTAAGTCCATTGCTGCCCGTGCCTTTAGTGTAGCCGCGGCAGCAGTCTCTGCTAAAGCCACGCCATCATCACCACAACTGTCTATGTTTGATGGAGGTACCTCCACCGATGAAGAAACGGAAACTCAAACCGATGGTGATCAAAAAAATTTCAACTCAGAAGTTTTGAATTACCATATTGTCAACACGGTTGGTTTACGAAGCGAGTTGATTAAAAACCTAAAGAAAAGTAAAGCGTTTGCTTTTGAAGTTGTAACCCAGGGCTCCGATGAAAATGAAAATCATGTAAGTGGGGTTGCCTTTTGTTATGCCGCAAACGAAGCGCACTATGTGCCCGTTAATGCCCACGAAGAGTTTGAAGCGTTTGCAGAAATATTTAACGATACTAAAATTGAAAAACTAGGCCACAATTTAAAAGCTTCTCTTTTAGCACTAAAAATTTCAGATATAAATGTTGATGGAAACCTCTTCGATGCCATGCTGGCTCACTATCTCATAGAACCAGAAGCGGCCCATGACCTCGAAATGATGTGTCGTCAATTTTTAGATTATGAATTGTTAAAACCCGGAACACAGAAGCCAAGTGATGAAGTGTGCGAACGTGTTGATATGTGTTTTCAGTTGACAGAAAAATTAAAAACAGAATTAGAGAACCGTCACCACACCAAGCTTATGCATGATGTGGAGATGCCACTGGTGCAGGTGCTGGCATCTATGGAGTATGAAGGTGTAACGGTAGACACTGAAGTGCTGACCCTGATGTCGGAACAGCTACGGCAAGAAAGTGAGATTGTACAAGAAGAGATTTTCAAACTTGCTGGCACGCAATTCAACATTGCATCACCAAAACAATTAGGTGAAATTCTTTTTGACCAAATGAAACTCATCGCCAAACCAAAGAAAACCAAAACCGGCCAGTATGCCACAGGTGAAGATGTCTTACAAGGTCTTGCCGATGAGCATGACATTGCCAAAAAGATCCTTGACTTTCGTGAATATGAAAAGTTGCGTTCAACGTATGTTGATGCCTTGCCAAAGATGATCAGCAAACGTGATGGAAGAATTCACACCGATTACAGACAAGCATGGGCTGTCACCGGAAGATTAAGTTCCAACAATCCCAATCTTCAAAACATTCCTATCCGAACAGAAAAAGGAAGAGCCATTCGCAAAGCATTTATTCCACGCAGCCCAGATTATCTTTTCATGTCGGCCGACTACTCACAAATTGAATTGCGCATCGCTGCTTCTTTTGCAAAAGACGCAACCATGATCGAAGCCTTCCGAACTGGCCGCGACATTCACACCACAACGGCAGCAAAAGTTTTTAAAGTGCCCGTTGAAAAAGTTGATCCCGACATGAGGCGAAAAGCGAAAGAAGTTAATTTCGGAATTCTCTATGGAAGCACGGCCTTCGGTCTTGCGCAGAACCTCGGCATCTCACGTTCAGAAGCTGCTGAAATAATCGCTTCCTATTTCACAGAATTTTCGAGTATCAAACGCTATATGGACGACTCCATCAACCTGGCACGTGAGCAACACTATGTGGAGACCATACTCGGTCGCAGAAGATACCTTCGTGATATTAATTCGCGCAACATTACCACACGCGGATTTGCTGAACGCAATGCCATCAACGCACCTATTCAAGGAAGCGCGGCTGACATTATTAAGATTGCTATGGTGAACATTCAAAACTGGATGGAAAAAGAAAAACTACAATCACGCATGACCATGCAGGTGCATGATGAATTGGTTTTTGATGTACATAAAGATGAAGTGGACTATGTGAAAACCAATGTGATTCAATTGATGAAACATGCCGTGCAACTGGAGGTACCTATGGAAGTGGAGGCAGGCATCGGCAAAAATTGGCTTGAAGCACATTGACATGATTACAGCCGCCAACATTCTTGAAGCTCACGAAAAAATTAAACCTTATATTCATCGCACACCTGTGATGACTTCTGAAAGTCTCAATCGACTGGCGGGTTGTTCACTTTATTTTAAGTGTGAAAATTTTCAAAAGGTTGGTGCCTTCAAAGCACGCGGAGCTATGAATGCCATTCTCTCTCTTTCGGAAAAAGAAAAAGCAAAGGGTGTCGCTACACATTCTTCTGGCAATCATGCGCAAGCCGTAGCACGCGCTGCGAAAATCCTTGGCGTGAAATCATACATCGTTATGCCACACACGGCACCTGATGTAAAACGAAAGGGAGTATTAAGTTATGGTGGCGAAATATTTGATTGCGAACCCAACATTGAATCTCGTGAGAAAACATTGGCTGAAGTTGTTAAAAAAACAAATGCAGCCGTCATACATCCCTTCAATGACTATAATGTTATAGCAGGACAAGCAACCGCAGCAAAAGAATTTGTTGAACAGATTTCCGCTCTTGATATCATGATCACTCCCGTGGGTGGCGGTGGCCTTTTAAGTGGCACGTGCTTATCCATGAAATATTTTTCTCCCGATACGTTGGTGATGGCAGGCGAACCCGAAGGCGCAGACGATGCTTACCGTTCCATGCTATCAGGCAAGCAAGAAAAATCACAAGCCAATAGTATTGCCGATGGACTCCTCACTTCATTAGGTGACAAAACCTTTGGTATTATAAAAGATTATGTAGCAAAAATTATTACCGTTTCTGATCTTGAAATTATTCAGGCCATGGTGCTGATATGGGAAAAGCTTAAGGTTGTAGTAGAGCCCTCTGCCGCCGTTCCCCTTGCAGCAATTCTAAAAGACAAGGAAACATTTGCTGGAAAGAATGTTGGTGTGATTCTTTCGGGAGGGAATATTGATTTGAAAAATGTCGCGAGGATTTTCCAATAATTAAATTAAACGTTCATTGTTAAAGCTTAATTTTATGCTCTTCTGAATACTATGGAATCAGGCCAATTAAAAAAAAGAAAGATTATCATCAGGCACACCATAGGCTTGAAGTAATTTTTGATGCAGCGCGGGGATTATCCGAGAGTGATGAGGCCAATGTTTTAATGTGCTAATTGACGAGTATGAAAAGAAACATTACCCCATTGATGCTCCAGATCCAATCGAAGCACTTATACCAAAATAATGTTGGTTGTTTGGTCAAGGATGGTTCTTAGCGTAAAAAACAGGGATAAAAGAATAAGATGAATCGAATAATATGCTTTCTAATTTTCACATTTACTTCCTGTTCAATCCAAGAGGACGATCTTAATATTGATGGTGACTGGCTCATATTAAGTATTAGATACGAGAGTCAGGAAATTTATCCAAAAGATAAAACTCCGAGCGCTGTTCGTTTTGAAATAGAAGGCTTCAATAACTTATATGAATTACAATTTAACAGTGATGATTCAACAGTGATTGCTCCTGGTTTCAACAGTGAAGAAATAATACTAAATTTTGTCGAGGAAAATCAAAGTCTGACTATCAGCAATAATGATAGTGTAATGGATGAATTTAAGACCGCCATGTTATCGAGGGACTATAAAGATTTGGATCTTCTGATGAAGCTCGATAAAAACCCACGTCATCAAACTGTTACTGAAAGCCTTGACTCTATTAGAGATAAAATAATTTTCAATCGAGGTTCAAAGTCACCACAATATGATAGTTGTAAAACCATTTATTGTGGAAAATATCGTGTTACTAATAAAGGAGAAGGCCAATTGCAAATTGAATCTGAGAAAACGAAAATTCTATTGCTCAGCGTGAAATATGCGACCAAAAAACGCATAGATGAAATGTTCGAAGGGTTAAAATAGGCATGAATTGGGTCTAGCCAGCTAAATCGAGCGTGAAAGTGACACACTTGTGTCGTTTGTTATCGGAAACTCTTTTGCTAAACTTCGACTTTAAACTGACATCCACGAAACAAAAATTTTCGCAGGGGTGCCCTTGTAAAATCCGACCTAGGTGGCTTCTTTAAAAGAAGAAATACATTAATTTTATCCCTCCTGAATCTAAAACCAACATGGTACCTCCCCAAAATACTAAAGTGATTGAATTGCCAACCTCAACTATGTGGTTTGATGAAAACGGAATTCTATGCTCCATTGCTAAAAAAGTTCCTCAACAAACGTTAGAAGAAGCAAAAAAGACAATGGAGGAATTAAGAAAGATAAC
>JBBRKB010000097.1:0-11064 GCA_038218385.1 Cytophagales bacterium
AATTATGAAACAATTTAGTTCGCTTTTATTGGCAGCTGTAATGGGAAGTGTATTGACACTTGCTGCCTACAACTGGTTGGGTCCTGAAGATAGTATCCGGTTCGACCATATGAATCCTGTACCCGTATCAAGTGTTGCCTATTCCTTAAATGAGAAAAGCGAAGTAGTTCCGCTCGACTTCACACAAACAGCTGAAAAAGCTGCCTCTTCTGTGGTACACATACGATCAACGCAAAGTAAGGGAAGAGAGACACAGCAAAACACCAACCCTTTTGGTTTTTTCTTTGGCCCTGAAGGTGGAACACCAAGGCAGAATGATTCACGTCCTTCGCAAAGCACAGGTTCAGGAGTAATCATAAACTCCGAGGGATATATTGTGACCAACAACCACGTAGTAAAAGACGCGGATATGGTGGATGTTACACTGTATGACAACAGAACCTTCAAAGCGCAGGTAATCGGTACCGATCCTGACACTGACATTGCGCTGATAAAAATTTCGGCAGGTACGCTACCGCATCTTGCCTTTGTGGATTCAGACCTATCAAAAGTTGGTGAATGGGTTTTGGCTGTTGGCAATCCCTTCAACCTTAATTCAACTGTCACTGCTGGCATCATAAGTGCCAAGAGTAGAAACATTAACATTATCAATCGCAATACGGAGCAAGGGAATACAGCAATAGAATCATTCATCCAGACAGATGCTGCAATAAACCGTGGCAACAGTGGTGGTGCATTGGTTGACCTTAGTGGTGGATTGCTCGGTATCAATACAGCCATAGCCAGTCCAACAGGAGCGTATTCCGGATATGGTTTTGCCGTGCCCTCTAACATTGTGAGCAAAGTGGTTGATGACCTTATTAACTATGGAACTGTACAACGTGGATGGTTAGGGATTGGCATTGAAAGTGTAAATGGCGACCTGGCAAAACAAAAAGATCTTTCCGTATCATCAGGTGCCTATGTGCAGGGTTTTGCTGAAAATAGTGCTGCGAGTGACGCTGGAATAAAGGAAGGTGATGTTGTGGTGAAGATTGATAATACCGTTATAAAAACAAATACTGCCCTGATCGAATACATAGGTATTCACAGACCAGGCGATAAAGTAAATGTGATTGTAAACCGGAAAGGAAAAGAAATCAATATTCCCGTAACGTTAAAAAATCGTAATGGAAATGTTGAGACTGTTAAGCGAGAAGAAAGAGCGGGACTGGCTTCTCTAAACTTAGAAGTAAAAGATGTTGATGCTGCTGTACTGAAAAAACTAGACCTTAAAGGTGGCGTACAGGTGACCTCGTTAGGAAATAGCAAGCTTGGCCGCTACACAGACATTCGTGAGGGCTTCATCATTACCAAGGTGGGCGACCAGACCGTAAAGAGTGCAAAGGAATTAAATGAGCTTTTAAAAAACAAAAAGGAAGGAGAAATCGTAACTCTTGGTGGGACATACGAGGATTTCCGAAGAGAATTCCTATATTCATTCCGAATGTAACAAAACGGTAGTTAACATATGAGAAGACTATTTAAAAAAGGAGAACGCGTGAGGAGCAAAGTGGACGGCAAAGTGATGGAAGTTTTAAGATACCTTAAAACCAATATCGTTGAAGTGATGTGGTTCGACCTTGAAAAGAAAGAGGTTAGAAAAAACACAGTCAAAGAAAATAATCTATCAAAGGCAGCGTAAGCTCATAACTAATCATGGAACAGGTATCTCCAGTTCCATGATTTTTGTTTAACTCATGTTCAGCATGTAGGCAATATTTTATTGCCTAAAGAACTACTATTGAGTTCAAAACATTCTCCTAATTTTGGGGTTGAAACATCTTAATACACAGCCATCAAAAAATTTGATATTCCTGCATACTACCGGTCATCCATTACCGGAAGAATAAAAGAAGCTAGACGGCTTAAAGATTTGCGCAAGCAAGACTTTACACCTACGCTGCTGGACTTCGGGCCTATTCAATTTTACTTAGCCCGGCATTTTGGTTTTTGTTACGGTGTTGAAAATGCCATCGAGATTAGCTACAAAGCCCTACAGGAAAATCCAGATAAGCGGGTGTATTTGTTAAGTCAGATGATACACAATCAAGAGGTGAATAATGATTTACAAAGTCGCGGCATAAAATTCATTATGGATACTGATGGATCACAATTTATTCCATGGGATGATATCCATTCCGATGATGTCGTTATTATCCCAGCCTTTGGTACTACTTTAGAAATTGAGCATCTGCTTTTGGACAAGGGTGTAGAAGTTGAAAAATATAACACCACGTGTCCCTTCGTAGAAAAAGTATGGAACCGATCGGACAAGTTGGGAGGTGAAAATTATACGGTGATCATTCATGGCAAACCCAAACACGAGGAAACGCGTGCTACGTTTTCACACAGTGCTAAAAGTGCACCTTCTATAATGGTACAAGACATGGAGGATGCAAAAAAATTAGGTGAATATCTTTTGGGGTTACGAAGCAAAGAATCGTTCTATGAAGAATTTGCCTGGAAATATTCAGAAGGATTTGATCCTGAACGTGATTTGCAACGTGTTGGTGTTGTGAATCAAACCACTATGCTGGCTACAGAAACACAAGCCATCGCTGATTATTTTCACCAGCTCATGGTGCAACGTTACGGTAATGAAAATATAAAAGAACACTTTTCCGATACACGCGATACATTATGCTACGCCACAAACGATAATCAAGATTCTACCTATGAATTGTTGGCAAGTGACGCACACGTTGCCTTAGTGGTGGGTGGGTATAACAGCTCAAACACTTCGCACATTGTTGAGTTATGCGAAAGAAAATTTCCGACTTATTTTATAAATTCAGAAAACGAAATATTATCCCGGTCAGAGATCCGACATTATAATTTTCATAAGAAAGAAAAGCGCGTAACACAGCATTATCTTGCTGACACAAGCCCATTGAAAATTGTGCTGACAAGTGGAGCCTCTTGTCCCGACACATTAGTTGATCGTGTTATGTTGAAAGTCCTAGGCTATTTTGATAATGCAAGAGATCTTGAGACCGTTATTAGTGAAACAATCAACAGGTGACCCAGTCATTCGATTTTTCACTTTTAAAAATCGCTTCAATTACCTTCATGTTATGAATGGCATCCTGAAGCGGAGTGGGTACGTCTGTTCCGTCCAGAATGGCTTTGGAAAAGGCATCACCCTGAAGTGTGTATTGATCACAACTATCAAAATGCATTTCCTGCGTTCCATCAGATGTGGTGAGCCAAAGTCTAGTCGGTTTGTCTGGTGGTGCATTAAAGGGAATTTCAATTTCAATCCGACCTTTGCTTCCACAAATATTAACCCGTTGATACGGGATCAATTGTGTGGAACATGTGAAGGTAGATGTACCCGTTGTGAAATCCATAATCGCTGATGTGCGTATATCAGTTTTTAAAATTGGGTCCCGTTCCGTAGTCGCGATAACTTTTGTTGGTTCTTTATCAAAAATAAATCGCGCCAGTGAAACACAATAGCACCCAATGTCCAACATTCCTCCTCCGCCAATGTCAGCCTTGTTTCTAATATTCGCGGGGTCAATATTGTAGTACGAAAAGAAGGACTGAATGGTCTTTAACTCGCCAATAATGCCTTCATCAACTAAAGATTTCGCTTTTTTCCATTGTGGATGAAGCCTGTACATAAAAGCTTCCATTACTTTCAGGTGCGGAAATTTGCGCGCTGTCTCCAACAACTTTTCTGCTTCCCCAACCGTCAGTCCTATTGGCTTTTCACACAACACATGCTTGCCGGCTTCAAGCGCTTTTATGCTCCATTCCACATGCAAATGATTGGGCAATGGATTATAAATCGCATCAATTTCCGGATCACTAAGAAGTTCCTCGTAAGAGCCATAATATTTTGGAATACCGAGATTGGCCGCTACTTGTTTGGCGTTTGCTATGTCCCGTGAACAAATGGCTGTGATTTCACCGTACTTATTTTTTTGCATGGCAGGTATAACTTTCGTTACGCCAATCTTAGCCGTGCTTAAAATTCCCCATCGGACTTTTTTCATCTTGTTTTTAGTTAAGCTCTACAACATCGCGGTTGAGGCATGTTTCCTTATAATTTGTAACGAAGTATTAGGTTAAGATTTTCTTTTCTTTTTTTTCTTCGTAGGAGGTGGTGGTAGAATTTTCAAGTCTTCGTTTTGCATCTTGAGTTTCTCCACTGCTTCTGTCAATTCTTTTACTTGTGTTTCGTACTTAACCAATTCCGCTTTGCACGAGGCCAAAGGCTCCTGTTGTAGGCTTCTTTTCACTGTCATTATGCGTTGGAATGATTCGTTGATGCGTGCTTCACTAATTTTATTTTTTTTGATCAGATCCCTAATGATGTTGTGGACAGTTGCCACTGTTCGTTCATCACTACCGGTAATGTTATTTGAAAAGCACATAATATCTACACCGGCATTAATAGCCAATCGAATAGCATCTTCAAGTCCGTAGTGTTTTGTTATGGCGTGCATTTGCATATCATCGCTAAAGATGACACCGTTATAGTTTAGCTTTTTTCGAAGTATTCCATTTAGTATAGGGTCCGAAAGCGTTCCGGGATTTCCGGCAGGATCAAGTTTCTTATTAACAATGTGGGCTGTCATAATAGCGTCTACATAGCCAGCCTTAATAAGTAATTCGTAGGGTTTAATCTCACGTTCTTCCCATGTAGTGGTGACGTCTGCGAGGCCCAGATGCGTGTCAGCTTTTGAGCTGCCATGGCCAGGAAAATGTTTTAGTACGGTTAGTACACCCATTTTCCGATGTGCTTCAATGAATGCT
Source organism: Cytophagales bacterium (assembly GCA_038218385.1). GTDB lineage: Bacteria > Bacteroidota > Bacteroidia > Cytophagales > Cyclobacteriaceae > JBBRKB01. The sequence continues at coordinate 4,807 of JBBRKB010000097.1, forward strand.
TGCGCCATCATAGCTACAGTATCTTCATTTGCCGAGAACGCTCTGCCATGCCTGGCAATAATGGGATTGTCAGGATTTGAGGCAAGGTCAACAACGGGAGCAAAATTTATATTGATGCCCAGCCCAGCCAGTGTAGAAGCGGTGGCCTCTCCGTAAAATCGCGCAGAGTCAATTCCTTTTGCTTGCGCCATTGCCTCCGCGGTAATAGATTTTGGAAATCCGTATTTGTCTTTTAGCCGGTTTACTTTTCCTCCTTCCTGGTCGATTCCTATCAGTAACGGAATGGGCGCAGCTCGTTGATAGGTCCAGGTTATTTTTTTTAATTCAATAAAGGAATTTGATTTTGGAATATTTTTTTCAAACAAGATGATGTTGCCGACATTTCCAGACCTCACTTCGGCCAGCACCTTCTCATCAACCTGCGGCCCCGGAAAACCAATGAGTATCATTTGCCCAATCTTGATATCCAAACTATCCAACGTCTGTGCTACGGAGTAGAAAGGCAAAAAAAGAATGCCAAGGCTATAAAACAATTTGTTTAACATGTGTCGTTTCTAATAATAATCACGAATTCGTTCAAGCAATATTTCCATCTGCGATCTTACATCGCGAACAGGCCGGGTGAAATTAGTATTCAAATACGAGAAGATCAGGGTCTTTCCATTTTTTGTCACCAAAAATCCGCTAAGACAATGCACATTGCTAAGGGTTCCTGTTTTTGCGTGGATGAAAGGCGTTTGGCCTACATAATTATTTTTCAGTGTTCCGGATTTTCCGCCAACGGCAAGGATATGAAACAACCGATCTCTGGAGACTTCAAGAGTTAATGTTTGATTGTCTTTGTTCATTTCATCATCGATTTTCCTCCATAACGAAATCATCGTCCGGGGGGTCACCAGATTATATCGTGAAAGTCCGCTTCCATCTTTTATAATGGGTTTATCCGGAAGGTCGCCCAAATAGTTGTCCATCATATGTCGTAAGACTATTTCAGTATTAAGCGAATCACCTAGCACGGATGAACACAAGATGAGTAATTGCTCCGCTATAAAGTTATCACTCTCTTGCATCATTACTTTGTACAAAGTATCCACATGAGTACTATACAAAACATTAAATTCCTTTGGAAAAGGTATCTTCAATAGGTTGATCTTCTTTTTTAAGGTGTCTTGCAACAGGAGAGGAACAAGTGTCGAATCGTAGGTGAATGGTTTTTTCCATACCTTATTCAGTGGATGAACCCCTTGATTGAAATAAAAAAGATTTGATTTCCAATCACGCTTCAGAGTAGACAGCGCTTGTGTTCTTTGTGTGGATAAAAATTTTTGAAAATAGGGTGGCTCCGCTTTAAGCGAATCGGTGACAACCTTAAATGCACATCGATTACCATAGATGGGAAATGCATTGCGCTCAACAGAAAACTCAAATTCATAATCTTCCCATGACCACCCAGGGCCAAAGTGTGAGGTGTAATCATTTGCCCCTGAATAATAAAGTGGGTGTTCACTTTGTGATAAAAAATCAAAAACTTTTTTGTTTTGCGTAATGCCTGGATATAAAAATGAAGGATCACCTGTGGGCCAAAAAATAAGCGAGTCATTTTGCTCTATATATTTTATACCCGGCACAGAATCATCCAAGATTTTCAACCCGGCATATAAGGTGAAGATTTTTGTGTTGGATGCCGGTGTGAAATAACGATTGCCATGATGATCAAACACGGTTTTGTTTTTTTCAACATCATACAAGACAAAACCTGTATGGTCTTGAAATTCAGACTCTGTGGCGTTGAAATATTTTTTGAGGGAATGTTTTGATACAGGTGAGCAAGAGACGAGTATGCCTATTGCCAGGAGCATTGATCCAAACCGTTTCATCAAGGTTACTGCTTTAAATAGCGCTCTCGTAAAACAGCACAATGATGCAGGCTATGACCAGCAATGATGTAGCCCAGATTAACTACTGAAAACTCCATGTTATTGGCAATTCCTTGGCGGTCCAACATCTCTGGAGAAAAACTATTAAAAAGATCAAGGGTGGTTAATCTTAATCTGTGAAGTTCATCGGCCAGTTTACTTATATCCCGAGAGGTGGGGTTTGATTCGGGTGCATAATCGTTTTCTTCAAAACAAGCCAGGGGTGTTCTGTCGTTTCGGGCAAACCGAAGGGACCGAGAGGCCATGATGCGTTCAACGTCAAGCATGTGACAAAGTACTTCACGAATCGTCCATTTATCTTCCGCATACCGATAGTCTTGAATGTCCTGGGAAATAGAACGAATCAAGGTATCCACTTCATCCATTGAATCTTGTAGTGCAGCATAAACGTCTTTTTCTTTTAGCCGGTCGACATAACGTTTATAGAATTGTGGAAGCGCGTTGATGTCTGGTCTGGTCATACGTGATTATGATAAATGGAATCGCTTATGAAAGGTATCAAATTTTGATGAGAAATGAATACGTTTTATATTCTGGTATTGATACTAACTCATGAGGTTTTTCCGCTTGCTTCCTTATTTCTCCCCTTCAGGTTTACGGTTGTCTCTATTTCTTTTCTGATTTTTTCAGATCTGAAATTACTTTATACAATCGACTATCCGAGCCCATTGATTTAAACATCAAATCCCTTAGATATCCCTCTACCGGAAGAATCATAAAGGCAACCCCAACCTGAATCATAAAATCGATCACAGGACTTGAGTTTGTCGTAAATGCTGAGCCTGCAATCGTTTGGATAAATTCGATCAATAAAATAATCGTTAACAACGATAGGAGTCTGCTCACAAATCTATAGCGCACGCTGAGTTTAAAGGAAACTAAGACAAGCAAAGCGAATATGGAAAATTCCATTGCATAAAACCATGGACGCTTCCAAAATGGCGGCAGCACTTCAACACTAATGGAATCCATTTCGGAGACATTACCAAAAATATCTCGCGCCTGTACAGCTAATGAATAGTTTCCTACAGGCAAAAAAGGAAAGTTTATTTTACTATTTGTCGTAGACCAAGCAGACCAATTTTCCGTAATCCCTTTTAAAAAATACCTATATTCAATCGCATCCGTTCCTGAAAAATCGGGTTGAACCATTTCAAACTGCAATGCGCCATTGTCTTGCTCTATCTTTTGTCGTGTGCTCAGCCGTAATCTGTTTTCGCCTTGCATAACTGACTTTAACAGCAGTGGATATTTGGTGGTATAAACTTTTATCCGATCGCCAAAAAATTTGTGCAGTTCATTATTGCCCATGATCACCCAAAGGTTATGTGGGTTTCCGTTTGCACTCAAGTACCGTATGTCGTCTGCAATATTTAGCATTTGGATACTTTGACTATCGTTGCCATTTCCGAATTTTTTCCATGCGTGGTCATCGTAATAAATTAATTCTCCGTTAGTAACAAAATAAGTGCGGGGGGAAGGAAGGCTATCCATTCGTGTAGTAGCATTCTTTGATTCATCTACATTGAAAAAGCCATTGCCATTAACCAGAACAATTTTTCCATTAATGGTGACCCCCAGGGTCTTCGAGAAGGTAGGATTTGAGAATTGCGTCTGGGCTATATTTTTTACCACACCGTTTTCAATTTGCATCGTGTAGACAACATCATAAGCACATAACCAAATCTCATTTTGACGGGGTTCAAAAATGAATGAGATCTGATCGTTAAGGTTCGTTAACAAATTCAACTGCTCCCACTTTCCTTTATTTAACTTTAGGGTTCTTACTCTGTCAGCATAAGTGGATGCATATAAAGTGCTATCATGAGATGAATAGATGTAACGAACGGGTTCTTCCAGTATCACCTTTGCTGATAGGTTGGCAATTTCAAAGACGCCACCTAAGCCCGCAGCAATTAGTTTATCATCTATTTCAACCAGGTGCGAAATTTTTGCATCAATGCCTTCGACCTTTTTATAAACATATTGCGCCGATCTCAGGAGCCGCTCAGTCTTCTTCAACCTGCGTGTTATCGATCGGGTTGCAGCGGTTTCTGATGCTGGTGTAGGTTCTTCGTTTTTCTCTTCCGTGACCTGTCGCTCCTCTACAGACTTGGGCTCGTCTAGTGTGGTGCGATTTCTTTTTAGGAATTTGAGAAAGCCACGTTTTTTCTTTTCAGGTTCTTGTACTGGCTCAACTTTTTTTTGCTCTTCTCTCTTTGCGTTTGGTGTTGGGGAAACTGCTTTGACCTCTTCATAAGGTTTGTCCGCTATCTCTTCAACAACCTCTTCATAGTAAACAATTTCGTCATACACTTCTTCTTTCACCAACTGGTAAAGCCCAAGCGATGTACCTACGTACACTTTGTTATTATGCGTTTTTGCACAGAGTAAATTTCCTTTCAGTCCGTCATAGTGACTAAAAGAACGAAACGGTAAGAAGGGTTCGATCCTCGTAAAACCATATTCATGCGCGATCCAAATATTTCTATTGCGGTCACCCATAAGAGCATGCACTTCATTGTCGGGAAGACCGGTGTGATAATTAATAATTTCTTCCGTTTCTCCGGTAATCGGATTGAGAAAGATGACACCTCCCCGGAGTGTTGCCAAGGCAATAAGATTGGGGTGTAGCCATGCACCATCAATGACAACACTGGCATTCATGTAGGTTTCATCTGCTACATTAATTGGGGTGAGTACTCCTGGTCGTGTGCTTATAAACAAGCGGTTGTCCAGTGTACCCAAGAGATATTGATTTTCAAATTTTGATGAAAAAATAATTTCAAGGCCGTCTTCATTAAATGAAGCAACACGAAGGTTGTTGTTTTGAAACTCAAATACCTGTGATCTATCGGTGCTCACATACACCTTCCCATGCATTTCGAATAAATAAGAAAAAGCACCCGTGAGGTTTGTTGATCGGGTTATGGTAATTGAATCATTCGCTGAATACGAATAAATCACCTCTTCACTTAAAAAGTACAATTGATTTTTAATACATGCCGTTTGATAGATGTTGTGGTCGTCAGCTTTTGACAAAACCTCAATTTGTTTTACCCCATCAGGACTAACCTTGATTTTCCCAAAACCATTTGCCCCGCACCAAAAGATGGTATTATCCTGACAAATCTCGATTGAGTATACTGCACCATTGCCTTCGATTAAATCCCAGTTGCGACCATCATATTGTAACACACCACTGCGGGTGGCGAAGTACATAATACCAGCAGCATCCTGTGCCATGTCATAGGCAATATGATCCACTCTTTCATCTCCAGGGGCATGATGGGACAAAAAATAATGGCCGTTTTGGCCGTGGCAAAAAAATGAAGTTGCCGCAAATAAAAAGCTAAAAAAATATCTCATCCTCAGATGGGGCTATCCAAATTTAATACATTGAAATGCAATAAACCTAATGAGGGGTTTTATTAACACGATTCAGCTAATCCTACTCCAGTTAACGGTAGTTTTTTTGATAGCTCTTATCTGTTCTCTTATCGTTACGTTGTCAGGATGTTTAAGATCAGGGTCATGCTTAAGAATATCAAGGGCTGCAGCTCGTGCCTGCTCCAGCAGTTGCGTGTCTTTACCCAGGTCTGCAATTAATAATTCAAGCGCCCCACTCTGCTGCGTCCCCATTAAGTCACCAGGTCCGCGTAGTTGAAGATCGGCTTCGGCTATTTCAAACCCATTGTTCGTTCTTACCATGGTTTCAATTCGAGTTTTTGAATTGCTGATAAGTTTCACATCACTTATTAAAATGCAATAGGATTGTTCGGCCCCTCTGCCCACTCTTCCCCGAAGCTGATGCAGCTGAGACAATCCAAAGCGTTCTGCATTTTCTATAATCATTACACTTGCGTTGGGCACATCCACGCCAACTTCAATAACGGTAGTCGCCACCATTATTTTTGTTTCACCCTTCGAGAATCTTCTCATCTCAAATTGTTTGGCATCGGGTTTCATTTTGCCATGAAGTATACTCACCGCCTCCTCTGGAAAAGCACGACAAATACTTTCATATCCGTCCATTAAATGCTTCAGGTCAAGCTTTTCAGATTCATCAATTAACGGATAGACAAAATATACTTGGCGGCCAGATGCAATTTCATTTCTTACAAATTGATTTACCTGAAGTCTGTGTGAATCGTATTTGTGAATGGTTTTAATCGGCTTTCTTCCTTTTGGCAGTTCATCTATTATGGATACATCCAAGTCGCCATATAACGTCATTGCCAATGTGCGTGGGATGGGTGTGGCCGTCATCACTAATACATGAGGGAAAACGGTGGTGTTCTTCTGCCAAAGTTTGGAACGC
>JBBRKB010000098.1:0-11029 GCA_038218385.1 Cytophagales bacterium
GAAAGATTCGCATAACGAACTCAGATCGGGACGTGAATGGTTTGGTGAACGGTTTGACATCACTACCGCGTATAGTTTTAAATATGAATTGAAGGGTGTTGTTGAAAATGCACCTATGAAATTTGTTTCTGATGTAATGGGTCAATCCAACACGGGATCTTCCTTTACTGTTTTTATGAACGGCATTTCTGTGCTTGATCAATCCGTCTTCGCCATTCCTCCCGGACAATACGCAGAAAAAGGACGCCATAAGCGTGACACCATTAGCCTTAATTCCAGCACGGTGACAACACCCGGCAAAAATCCTTTTGAAATAAAGTATCAATATAACAAAGCAAGTAAAGGAAGTTCGGTTGGGTATCTTGACTTTTTCCTTCTTTCTTATGAAAGAAAGCTAGCCTTGTATGACAAGCAAACGCTTTTCAGGTCAGCCAAAAGTCTGGAGAATACTATTTCACACTATCAGATAGAAGCAACGGGCAATGTTTCCATTTGGGATGTGAGCGACTACGGCAATGTCGTTGCGCAATCAATCACGAGCGAAGGCTCTCAAGTGTCTTTTACTAAAGCATCATCTGCGTTGCATGAATACATTATGTTTAACACCGATATTCCTCCTCCCACTTTCGTGGAAAAGATCAACAAGCAGGATCTGCATAGCATTTCAACACCTGCTTTGCTCATCATTACCACCGTTGATTTTTATGATGAAGCTGTTCGGTTGGCCAATCATCGCGAACAATTCAATGGCATGTCAGTAAACGTGACCACTATTGATAAGGTGTACAACGAGTTTTCATCTGGCAGACAAGACGTGACGGCCATTCGTGATTTTGTGAAATACCTCTACGACAAATCACCCGGTGTATTAAAAAACTTGCTATTGATAGGTCGTTCATCTTACGATTATAAAGACCGCTTATCGAACAACACAAATTTTGTTGCCACCTATGAGTCACGGAATTCGCTTCATCCCTTGGAAACCTATTCTTCTGATGATTATTTCGGATTTCTTGATAATGATGAAGGAAATTGGGGCGAAGAAATTCCACAATACCATACCCTCGATATTGGTGTGGGACGCATCCCATCTAAAACAGTTGAGGAGACAAAAAATAGTATTGACAAGCTTATTGAATATGATGGTAGCAAAAAATCATTTGGCCAATGGCGCAAAAATATCACGTTTGTAGCAGACGATGGTGATACCAATTTGCACCAAAAGCAATCCAATCAACTTGCTGAATTGGTTGAGTTAAATAATCCCCAATACAATACCAATAAACTCTTCATTGATTTATATCCGCAGGTGGTCATGCCCAATGGTGAGTCTGTTCCAGAGGCTAACAAGAAAATTATTGAGTCACTCGATGTAGGTTCCCTTATTGTAAATTATACCGGGCATGGAGCGGAAAAGCTTTGGGCACAGGAAAGGATTTTTGATGACTACACGGTGTTATCGCTAACCAACAAGCACTATCCATTATTTGTAACCGCCACATGTGAGTTTGGCCGACAGGATGATCCGGCGCAAATATCAAGCGCAGAACTTTGTGTGCTGAGAAAAAATGCAGGGGCTATTGGCATGGTTACTACAGCACGTCCTGTAAACTCAAGTACCAACTTCGAGTTGAACAAGGCTTTTTACAATGCCCTGTTTTTACAGGATGAAGGGAAAACGTTAACGCTGGGTGAAGTTTTTAGAAGAACGAAAAACAATAGTCAGAGTGGTGTATCCAATCGCAATTTCAGCTTGTTGGGAGACCCTTCCATGACATTGGCTTTTCCGAAATTACAGACAGTGATCACATCCATTTCATCACCTGAAACAACAGACACCTTAAGTGCCTTATCACACATTACCGTAAAAGGTGAAATTGTAAATGAGGCGTTGGTGAAAGTTTCTTCCTTCAATGGAATACTTAATGCCGTGTTGTATGACAAAAAAAGTTCGTTCAAAACATTGGGCAATCAAAATTTACCTTTCGAATTTGAACAATGGTACAATGCGCTTTTTCGTGGAAAGGCAGAAGTGAAAAATGGTACTTTCGAATTTGAGTTTATGGTTTCAAAAAATATCGCTTATCAATTAGGTAAAGGAAAATTAAGTCTTTACGCATATGACGAAAATAATTTTATAGATGCCTCTGGTGTCAACTTTGATTTTGTAGTGGGCAAAAGCAATCCCAACCAAGTTCAGGATAACAAACCACCTATAGTAAGTCTTTATTTAAATGACCAATCCTTTATCGATGGTGGCATCACCCATCCAAATCCGGTTTTGATAGCGCATGTCAAGGATGAAAGCGGTATCAACATTTCCAGTTATGGTATTGGTAACAACATTGTGGCCGTTCTTAATCATAAAGAAACTTTTGTCATCAACGATTATTACGAGAGTGACCTTAATACATTTACCTCCGGCACCATTACGTATCCGTTGAAAAATTTGCCCCCAGGCCGACATACCTTAACGCTGAAGTTGTGGGACAATTTTAACAATCCGACAGAGGCCACATTGACGTTTTACGTAACCGATGGTGAGAATATTCAAATAGAGACATTTGGCAACTATCCCAATCCGTTCAGGGGCGAAACCACCCTTTCGTTCACGCATAACCGATCGGGCGATGATTTGGAAATTGGGGTCAGCATTTATGATGTTACGGGCAATATTTTAGAATCAGCACAATTTATATCCACCTCAAGTCCGTACCGTGTGGATGTACTGAAGTTGGATTCCGGCACCGATTTGTGGAAAAAATTGAACGGAGGGCTATACTTGGCCAAGATCATCGTACGTTCCCTTACGAATGGCTCTAAAAATGAGCAGGTTACAAAACTTATTATGTTGAATTAATTATCTTTAAAATCTTATTTTTGCAATTGATGAGAATTAAAATTGGAATTCTGGCCTTGCTGGCAACAATCCTTGTTGGCAATCATGCATATGCGGTTTATATGTTTAAGGTAGATACAGTGCGCAACCCGGCCGAGCTGTTGGGTCAAACCAATGCCATTACCACAGCAGTGCCTTTTTTGGCCATCACACCCGATGCGCGACATGCTGCCCTGGGTGATGCTGGTGTTGCATCATCACCCGATGCGAATGCGAGTTACTGGAATCCCGCAAAACTTGTTTACATCGATAAAAAATATGGTGGCACAATCTCCTATACACCATGGCTGGGAAAAATTATTAACGATATGTCTATCGCATATCTAAGTGGATTTTACAAGATTACGCGTGAGCAGGCCGTTTCTTTTTCGATGAAGTATTTTGACTTGGGTGATATTTTCTTTACCGAAGATGGCGTGATCGGTACGAATTTCAATCCACGCGAATTTGCTTTTGATCTTTGCTATTCCCGAAAATTAACTGAAGAACTTAGCTTAGGTGTTGCCGGGCGTTATATCCATTCAAACCTTACAGGGGCATACAGCAGCGGAGGTACCGATGCCAGGCCGGGAAGCAGTGTAGCGGCAGACATTGGCGTGTTCTATACAAAAGAACTACAAAGTGCAAAAAGCTCTAATCTTTCTTTCGGTGCATCAATCAGCAACATCGGTGCAAAGATGACCTATTCCGACAACAGCAATAAAGATTTTATACCCACCAATCTTCGATTGGGTGGTGCTTTCAAAACAGACTTGGATCCATACAATACCATTACCTTCCTTTTAGATTTCAATAAGCTAATGGTACCCTCTGTTAAAAGTCGTGATAAATCTTTGCTGAATGGTATGTTTGGTTCCTTTACAGATGCCCCCGGTGGATTTAAAGAAGAAATTCATGAAGTAATGGTAAGCATGGGTACGGAATATTGGTATCACGATATCTTCGCTGCCCGACTCGGATATTTTCTAGAAGCAGTAGACAAGGGCAATAGAAAATATATGACTGCCGGAATTGGCTTTCGGAAAACTAACTTTGGTATTGATGTCGCCTACATTGTACCTACCAACAAGCGTGAACATCCACTCGCTGAAACCATTCGTTTCACACTTTTATTTCAAATTCCAGAAAACACGAGGGATCGTGACCAAACCGTCACTGAGTAAAATTAATGTTAGATCGGAAAGTAGCACCTGATTTCAATAAGGACTATTCATTTACCCTTATTGAACCAGAAATAACATCACTCCGCAATGGAGCAGAAATCTATTTTGTAGGCGGAGGCCAACAAAATATAATCAAGCTTGAACTCATTATTGATGCAGGTAAATGGCAAGAAACAAAAGCTGGTGAAGCCTACTTCACGGCCAATCTGCTTTCGAAAGGAACAGCATTGAAGTCAAGTTTTCACATAGCTTCAGAATTTGATCAGTTAGGGGCGCACCTCGAGATAAATCCAGGATTGGATAATCTTTCCATTTCCCTCTATTCAGTAACGTCTAAGTTTAAGGAGGCTCTTACGTTACTGATGGAAATCCTTTTAGGCCCTGCTTATCCCGAAAAGGAATTTCAGCAGATACGGTCTATTTATTTACAAAACTTAAAAGTAAACCAAGAGAAGACAAGCTTTCTGGCTTCAAAGCTTTTTAGGGAATCGATGTTCGGCACATCGCATCCTTATGGTTCTGATGCCCGTGAAAATCAGATAGCAGCGCTGGAGCAGGAAGATATTGTGTTGTTTCACAAGAGTTTTTTTGGAAGCTTTCAGGTTTTTGTCTCCGGCAAGATTGAAGAAGCAAATCGCAAAGCTATACTCGATAAATTTTCTAGCCTAGCGTTTGAAGAAAATCAACCCAAGTTGCACACACCAACCACTTACCCAGAAGTAAAAATATACCAGGAAAAAGACAATAGTGTACAAACATCCATTCGCGTAGGAAAGCGGACGATTGGAAGAAGGCATAAAGACTATCCAAAACTATTACTCCTAAACCATATTCTGGGCGGCTACTTCGGCTCACGTCTAATGAAAAACATTCGTGAGGAAAAAGGATTGACGTACGGCATACATTCTTCCATCCATGCCCTTAGCCACGACAGCTACCTGGTTATTGGAACGGATGTTAACAAAGAGAATAAAGATTTGGCGGTTGATGAAATTAGAAAAGAGATCACGTTGCTCCGTTCTGATTTGATTCCCAATGAAGAATTGGATACAGCACGCTTCCACTTCATTGGAAGCCTTCAGTCTGATTTGTCAACTTCTTTTGCCCATGCCGATAAGATAAAAAACATCGTCATTCACAATCTTGATACAACGTATTATACGGAATTGATTGACCAGATCGCAAGTGTTACCAACAAAGAGTTGGCTAATATTGGAAACTTATACCTGGAGGACAGCAACATCAAAGAAATTGCTGTAGGATAAATTAATTAAGGTTCGGTAACAGCATGAGTTGTTCTTTCCACACGCAATCCAACAGAGCGCATACCCCATACAGAATCTTGTCGTGTAAATTGTTCCACTTCAAAAACGTAAGCCCCAGGATGTTTAAAATCGAAACTCGTTAATGGGATTTGGTGATCGTAGATATCACCCAGCACGGTTCTTCCAAAAGGTTCTCCCGTCTTAGCATCAAATAAAAATTCTGATTTCAATTTTGAATCCAGCACTTCGCCCGCGGAGTCGTACACATAATACGTGAAGTAGAGGTTGGCATTCTTGAAAGAGGACTCATTGCGTACGTTAAGATAGAGATTGTATTTCCCTGCCTGTGGTATATCAAATTTAAAGGCCGGATGAATTTCTTTCGCCCAATATCGGTCAGGAAAATCATAATTGGTTTCGTACACACGCGATGGGTCGCACGCCGTCATCACCATGAACACCATTACCACAAATAAAACCTGTCTCATTTTGCTTGATTGGGTCTTTGTTGATTCGGGCGATTGTTGTTTTTATTTCCACCCCTGTTGTCGCGCCGCTTGTTCTTTTTCTTTTTTGAATTACCACTGAACTTCTTGTCCATCCGTTCAAGGTCGCTGTTCAAAGATTGCACAGATTCCTTCACAGGTGCCATATCTTCTTCCAGGCTCGATGGTTTTTTTCCTTCCCGATTGAGGGCAAGGATTTCGTTCACACGTTTTACATTTACCGGGAACCAGGTGTTTTCCCCATCATAGCCAAACCACATTAATTTTCTGAATATATCCGTCTTTTGAAGAACAGCACCGCCACGTTCAGTCTGCAGGGGTGCTTCAATTTTAGGAATGTCTTGAAGTGCATCCATATACGTTTCCAACTCATAGTTGAGGCAACACTTCAAACGTCCACATTGCCCTGACAACTTGCTGGGATTGAGTGATAGATTTTGATACCGCGCTGCGCTGGTGGTAACATTTTTAAAATCACTTAGCCACGTGGAGCAACATAACTCACGGCCGCATACACCAATACCTCCCAGGCGGCCAGCCTCCTGCCGCAAACTTATCTGCCGCATCTCAACCCGTATTTTAAAATCAGCAGCGAGCAGTTTAATAAGCTCTCTAAAATCAACCCGGTCATCGGCAGAATAAAAAAAAGTAGCTTTGGTGTTGTCGGCTTGATACTCTATGTCACTTAGTTTCATCCCAAGCTTCAGGTCGCGAATAATTTCACGCGTTCTATATAATGTTGGAAGCTCGCGCTTTTTCACATCCTCATATTTTTCAAGATCTTTTTGATGAGCGATCCGATAGATTTTTTTTACCTGGTCATCAATGGCAATTTTTTTCTTTTGCATTTGCAGTCGCACCAACTCTCCTTGCATAGACACATGTCCAATGTGATGTCCGTTCGGCACCTCTACCACTACAGCATCGCCAGTGGTGAGCGGAAAATTTTCCTTGTTGCGAAAAAATTCCTTGTACCCATTTTTAAAACGTACTTCTACAATCGGAAATTTATCAACAGTTGGCATATCCATATTAGATAGCCAATCAAATACATTCATTTTATTGCAACCACCTGTGTTGCAGGCACCATTATTTTTACAACCCGAAACGGCACCATCCTTTGCGGTTCCACATGCACATCCCATACGCTTCTTCTTAAGATAATTTTATCAAATCCAATCCTATATCCTTACGAAAAAAAACATCTTCCCAATGAATGGAAGATGCTCCATCGTAAGCCACCTTTCTTGCTGCTTCAATCGAGTTTCCTATACCCGTGATAGCCAATACGCGGCCTCCGTCGGTGAGCACTTTACTATCTGAGTTTTTAGACCCTGCATGAAAAACAAATGCGGGCTTGGTTGCGTTCAAACCTTTTATTTCTTTTCCTTTCGCGTACTCATTTGGGTAGCCACCCGATACCATTACAACGGTAACAGCATGCTCATCTTCCAACTCAATTTTCTTTCCTTTCAATTCACCCTTTGCCGTGCTGATCAACAATTCTGTAAAATCAGATTTTATCCTGGGCATCACAACCTGCGTTTCGGGGTCGCCCATGCGAACATTGTATTCTATTACATAAGGAGTTCCACCGACATTCATTAGCCCGATAAAAATAAAACCTTTAAAGGGGACACCGTCTTTTTTCAATCCGGCGATGGTCGGCTTCACTACTTCTTGCTCAACCTTTTTCATGTAAGCATCAGTAGCAAATTTAACAGGTGATACAGCTCCCATGCCGCCAGTGTTGGGGCCTAGATCGCCATCACCAATACGTTTATAATCTTTTGCTTCTGGTAAGATCACATAATCTTCTCCATCGGTGAGTACGAAGACAGAAAGTTCTATTCCATTTAAGAACTCTTCAATCAAAACTTTCGCGCTTGCCTTTCCAAATTTTTTATCAACCAACATCTCACGCACTACAGACTGTGCTTCACGTTGGCTCAAGCTGATAATAACACCTTTGCCGGCAGCCAGACCATCCGCTTTCAACACAATGGGAGGTTTGCAGGTTGAAATATATTCCAACGCGCGGTTTAAGTCAGAAACTTCAAATGTTTCTGCTTTGGCTGTTGGTATGCCATGACGCACCATAAATTTCTTTGAAAAATCTTTGCTGCCTTCTAACATAGCCCCTGCTTTTCCGGGACCTACAATACCAATTTCGTTTAATGTGGTATCGGCTTCAAAATAATCCCTGATCCCTTCAACCAAGGGTACCTCTGGGCCTACTACCATTAATTCGATGGCATTGTCGAGGCAAAATTTTCCTAACTGTGCAAAATCCAATGAATCGATAGGAACATTCTCAGCCACCAAAGCGGTGCCTGCATTTCCAGGCGCCACAAAAATGCGGTCGCACAAGGTACTCTGCTTTATTTTCCAAGCCAGTGCATGCTCCCGTCCACCATTACCAATTATCAGGATATTCATTTGCAGCTATTATAAAGGGATTAAACTCAAAGATAATAGAAATGAGGTTCCTTAGAATAGAAAAAGCCCATATTCATAAATATTACGAATATGGGCTTTTTAAAAAATAAGTTGGCCTAGTTGGCGTATTCCGATAAAAATTTAATGCGCATCAAGCGTATCTCTTCTTCTGAAAAATCGACCATGGCTGGGTCGTTCAACGCATCGTCAAGGCTATCGGATTCAGAATTTAAAAAGTAATCCATAATGTCTTGCTGTTTACTATCATCCAGAACCTCATCTATGTAATAGTCCAGGACAAGTTTTGTTCCGGAAAAGCAAATGTTTTCAATTTCAGATAACAACTCATCAAACGAAACACTTTTAGATTCCGCTATTTCTTCCAAGTCAACCTTTCGATCTACTTGTTGTATGATAAAAATTTTAATCTTCGATTTGTTCACAGAAGCTTTTACAATCACTTCAGAGGCCGTCTCTATTTCGTTGTCTTCAACATATTTTTGAATCACTTCCAAAAACTGTGCGCCAAACTTATTGACTTTGCCCATGCCAACCCCATTCACTGAAGCAAGTTCTTCCTTCGTTGTCGGGTAGGTGGTAGACATTTCTTCCAAGGATGGATCTTGAAAAATAACATACGGTGGTAAATCCTTTTCCCTGGCTACTTTCTTCCGTATGGCTTTGAGTATCTCAAAAAGCTTTTCATCATATGCTTTGGTATTCACAGGCACGCGCTCTGCCGATTCTTCCTCCTCCTCTATCTCGGTAGTAAAATCATGGTCGCGTGCGAGCTCAACGGTGTAAGGCTTTTTCAAAAACTGTTCGCCTTTTTTTGTCATCTTAAGCACACCGATGTTATCAATGTCTTTTTCCAGGTATTGAAATATCAAGGTTTGCCTCACTACTGATTTCCAAAAATCTTCATCTTCGTTGCTTCCCACGCCAAAAATTGGAAGATCGAAGTGGCCATAACTTTTTACATACTCGTCTTCAACACCGCGAATCACATGCACAAGATGATTGAGCCCAAAACGTGTGTTGGTTTGCTTGGCTGCATCCAACACCATCTTCACATATTCTGATCCTTCAAAACGTTCACGTGGATGCACACAGTTATCACACATGCCGCAATTTTCTTGTGTATATTCTTCACCGAAATAATGAAGCAATTGTCTCCTTCTGCATACGGGAGACTCGGCATAATACTCCATTTCCTGTAGCAGGACGCGAGCGTTTTCACGCTCTTGTACGGGTTTATCTTTATTGAATTTTTCGAGTTTGCTTAAATCGTTGTGACTGTAGAACATCAGGCAAATACCTTCTAATCCGTCACGGCCCGAACGACCCGTTTCCTGATAGTAACCTTCTAAAGATTTAGGAACATCGTAATGCACAACAAATCGTACATCGGGTTTATCGATACCCATTCCAAAAGCAATAGTAGCCACAACGATATCCACTTCTTCATTCAGAAAGTCGTCTTGATTCTTGATGCGTACATCCGGATCAAGGCCTGCATGATACGGCACTGCACTGAAACCGTTGACATTTAACAACTGCGCTACTTCCTCCACTTTTTTTCGGCTGAGGCAATAGATAATGCCTGACTTGCCTTTGTGTTCTTTTAAAAATTTTATGAGCTGCTTTTTTGTTTCTTTTTTGGGGCGCACTTCATAATATAAATTTTGTCTATTGAAGGAGGAAATAAAAACATCGGCCTCCTCCATTTGAAGATTTTTCTGAATATCAATTTGAACCTTTGGTGTAGCCGTTGCGGTAAGGGCTATGACGGGCATATCGCCCAGGCTCAGGATCATTGTTTTTATCCTTCTGTATTCGGGCCTAAAGTCATGACCCCATTCAGAAATACAATGTGCTTCATCAATGGCAATAAAATTAACTTTGACTTTATTTAGAAATAGAATGGTCTCCTCTTTGTTTAACGATTCGGGGGCAACATAAAGCAACTTCACGTTGCCTAGCATGCACTCTTTTTTCAGCTTGGTGATTTCGCCCTTGCTTAAAGTTGAATTAAGAAACCGTGCATTAACACCATACGCATTCATTTGATCCACCTGATTCTTCATCAGTGCTATAAGTGGTGAAATCACAACGGCCAGTCCGTCATTCATCATGGCTGGCAACTGATAGCATAACGACTTTCCTGCCCCTGTGGGCATAATCACAAATGTATTTTTACCATTCAGCAAATTCCGGATAATGATCTCTTGGTTTCCCCTGAACTGGGAATATCCAAAGACTTCTTTCAATCTATCCTTTAGCGCATCTTTCTCTTCAACCACCATCATCATTGATAAAATAAATTTTTAAATCCTTAAGCTTGGTATACAAAACTAATTTTGAAAGGGCATTGAATATAGCGAAAAATATCAAAAAAATTGCACGACTGGTTTAAGTATTTAAATGCAATTCATTTGAAAAGTCAATGTATTCTTTCGGTATCGATTTCGGGAAGACTTCCCCATCCGATACCCTCTAAAATATTTTCATGAACCCTCGCCGAAATTTTCATAGTGTATCACCAAGGTGGTTGTTAGAACGAAGAAACTTGCAGACCTGTTGCTCATAAAAGTTTTTTTGATATGCATTTTGTTCAAAACTACCCACGCATTATTAAATATATTTGAAAATTAGATAGTCATTAAAATCAATGATTCGCTGTGACTCATTATCGTCATGATCTTCCGGTATTTATAAAATTTTAGCTTTCAGAGTGATATGGTACACACGGTCACA
>JBBRKB010000099.1:0-11020 GCA_038218385.1 Cytophagales bacterium
AACTGCTTGGCGCAAACGGCTATCGCACCGGACTGTTTGGTAAATGGCATAATGGTAAACAATATCCGCACGACCCTATCGGACAGGGCTTTCAGGAATTTTTTGGTTTTAAAGAAGGACACCTCAATAATTATTTTGACACAAAATTAATTCGGAATTTTACTCCCGAACAAACGACCGGTTATGTTCCCGATATTTTAACAGATGAAGCCATTCGGTTTATGCAGAAGGATGATCCGTTTTTTTGTTTACTAACGTACAACACTCCTCATGCACCCTTTCAGGTTCCCGATAAATATTTTACTAAATATAAAGCCAAAGGATTGGACGATCGGACAGCGGCTATTTATGGAATGGTAGAAAACCTGGATGACAATGTTGCCCGACTTTTAAAAGCATTGCGGGAGAATGATAAAGAAAATGAAACGATCGTAATTTACATGACTGACAACGGACCAAACGGTGTTCGATTTAACGGTGGCTTTAAAGGAATAAAAGGACACGTTGATGAAGGTGGTGTGCGTGTTCCGTTTTTCATTCGCTATCCCGATGGATCGATAGAGAATAAAACCGTAGAAGAATATGCAGCGCACATTGACATCCTTCCAACTCTTGCTGCACTTACGCATACACAAGTGCCCGATTCACTTCACATTCACGGAAGAAATATGCTGCCGTTGCTAACCGGTAACTCAACGACATGGGATGATCGGTTTTTCTTTACGCATCAGGTGGCCAGAACATTTGATACCATCCCCGGGGCGGTCAGATCAAATCAATATCTTCTTACGCTTTACCCAAAAGACACCATGTTGTTTGATTTAATTAGTGATCCCTATCAAAAGCAAAACATCGCATTGAACAAGCCGGAAATTTATAAGGAGTATGTAGCGCGATATGTAAAATGGTTTGGTGAAGTCACAAGCAGAGGCATTGACCCACCGTTAATTCAAATAGGGTATGACATTGTTCCTGAGGTAGAGTTCCCTGCGCCCGATGCTGCATTGCATGGATCACTGAAATTTTTTGGAGTACAAGGCTGGGCCAATGATTGGGTTACAAATTTCTCTAGCGAAAAAGATTCAGCAGCATGGAAGTTTAATGCAGTAAAAAATCAAACCTACGATGTGATGTTGCAGCTTACATCAGATACGGGCACAGCTATTACACTAATGCTCGATAATCAGAAATACACTTTTACAGTCGATACTCAGCTAACAGCGCCAGTGATTCCGAATCGTGATCGCGATCCCAGAACTGAAGTGGAAGAAAGAGAATGGCCTGAGATTAAAATAGCCAGCATCAAAATCCCCGCAGGCATTCATAAGGTAAGGGTGTACACAACAACTAGTAAGAACATGGAATTAAAATCCATCATTATTAGGAAGACATAAATTTATACTTACTTAAAATATTTTACTCTAATCCTTTGCGCAACTTGGCGCCTTTCGCGTCTTTGCGATAGAATTTTAAATCCAGATAATAGTTAAGCAATATGAAATTGAATACTTCAAAAGAAACAACCAAGCAAGAAATTTTCAGTGAGATAGAAAAGTATCTCGATTCTTTGGGTTTAAAAGCAGTAGCAAGAGATTTTGAAAGGCCTTGGGGAGGGTTCTTTGTGATAGATGAATCACAGGCACAAAAGTTTGCTAATCAATTTTTTTCACATATTGAATTTTCAGCGATACAACTAGACCGGAAACTCAGTCCTAAGATATTGGTGGTGCAATCCGATAAGCGTTTGTCATGGCAGTATCATCACCGCCGCGCAGAAATTTGGAAAGTTGTGGCCGGTGAAGTGGGCGTAGTTACTAGCGACACCGATGCAGAGGGCGAACTTCAAAACTTAAATGTGAACGATATCATCGAGCTACGTCAAGGACAGCGTCATCGCCTGGTAGGTTTAGATGGTTGGGGAATTCTTGCCGAAATTTGGCAACACGTTGATGCAAACAATCCGTCAAACGAAGAAGATATCGTGCGTGTCCAGGATGATTTTGGGAGATGAGAAAAGAGCTGCGAGCTTCTAGCTGTGAGCTACGAGTGGTGTGAATGTGGGAGTGAGTGTGTTGATATATCGAGTGAGGAATCATTTGAATTTAACAACACACACCAACAAACTTTTCAGAAATAGAAATCCAATCACCAAACATTTAAATGTAATTGATAACTGACACACTCAAACCCAAACCCACACTACTCGAGGCTCACAGCTAGCAACTCACAGCTATTTTAAAATATGGAACGCACAATGAAATCGGAACACAAATACATTGAAGTGGCAGACCGCATCGAGTCGCTCATTGAAAACGGTGTATTAAAAGTTGGCGATCGGTTATTATCTGTTCGTGCTTTAAGTAAAGAACAAGGTATAAGTCTGAGTACATCATTTCAAGCATATTATAATTTAGAGAGCAAAGGTCTTATTGAAGCGCGGCCTCAGTCAGGATATTATGTGAAGTTCACACCAAAATCTTTTCCCGAACTTCCTTCTATAAGCGAACCACCAAAGGATGCTGTTGAAGTCACCGTTGATGATGTAATCAATTCAGTTTATCGCAAATTGCATATTACAGGCATCACTAATTTTTCGTTGGCTGTTCCGTCCATATCGTTGCTGCCTATAGCTAAATTGAATAAGTCAATCGTTCAGGCGATTCGGGATTCGCCCACCAGTTGCCTCAACTATGACGAGGTACAAGGTAATCCGGATTTACGGAAACAAATTGCACGACAAGCATTCAACTGGGGAGGCACGTTCAAAGAAGATGATATTGTTGTCACAGCAGGATGTATGGAGGCCATCGCGCTTTGCTTAAAGACAGTTACAAAAAGAGGTGATGCAGTAGCAATAGAAAGCCCGACCTACTTTGCGTTTTTTCAAGTAATGGAAAGTTTAGGATTAAAAGTAGTGGAGATACCAACCAACCCAGCTGATGGTGTCGACCTTAATTATCTCGAAGATGCAATTCGAAAATTTAATGTTAAAGCGTGCTTGCTCGTTCCGAACTTTAATAATCCTATGGGCACGCGCATGCCTGATGAAAGCAAGAAGCGTTTAGTTAACATGCTGGCTAGGCAGGAAATACCTTTAATAGAAGATGACATCTATGGGGAATTGTATTTTGGTAAGACACGCCCGCGCACATGTAAGAGCTATGATAAAAAAGGATTGGTATTGCATTGTGCATCTTTTTCAAAATCATTAGCTCCGGGTTATCGGATCGGATGGGCGATTCCTGGAAGGTTTAAAGAACAATTCATTCGTCTCAAGCGCATGCACACCGTCTCTACCAACACGGTAACGCAGGCGGCACTAGCCCATTTTTTAAGTGTAGGACGATATGAACTGCACCTTCGACATTTACGAAAGTCGTTACATACACAGATGCTTCGCTATGCACAAGGTGTCTCTGAATATTTTCCTGTCGATATGCGCATGACTCGTCCACAAGGTGGTTTTGCTTTATGGATTGAGTTGAATAAAAATGTGAATGCATTTAAACTGCATAAACGTGCCATGAAAAATAACATTGGCTTCGCACCCGGGCAAATGTTTTCATCGAGCATGCGTTTTGAAAATTGTATACGGATCAGTTGTGGCGACCCATGGACAGATAGCATTGAGGAAGCTATAAAGACGTTGGGGAAAATGGCGAAGGAGATGAGCAAGGGATAAATGGAAATAGGCTGCGTGCTGTCAGAAAATGAGGGCACTATTTCGTATCATGTAAATAAATTCATGACCTATGAATCGTCAATTGTATAAAAATAAATACCGCATTTCTTCTGCCCGGTTACAGTCCTGGAATTATGGAAATGCCGGTATGTATTTCATAACCATATGTACAAAAAATAGAATTTGTTATTTTGGTAATATTGATGATGGAATGCCGGGTAATGATATAGGGATGCCACGCATGGCATCCCTATATCATTACAAATATTACAATGGACAATTCCAACGATGCAATTATCTGAAATTGGAAAAATTGCAGAATCCTGAAAAATGGTTAGATGATAAGCTGAATAATGGATATCATTAGTTACCCTATTCCTCTTACCTCATTCAATTTCATTGTCATTGAAACACATTCTTGTTCAACCCATACATTGTATTCCGCTATGGCTTTTAATCGCAGGGCATCCGTAATGTAGCCCTCTTCTACCATTTGCTTTGAGCCAGCAACCTTAGCCCAAATAGCAACACGTGATTTAAAATCTTTGCGATCTGAATTATAAAATTCATCTGAATTTATTTTTTGAACGTGATGGAACCCAACGTCTGTCAATAAGTTCGGAAGGTCATCACCAATGCGATTGTTCATTCCGGCATCCTTACGCCATTTTAAAAACGTTTGATAAAATTCTTTCATGCTCGCCGGAGGATCAGGTACCCATTCCAATGCTTCGTGATTGTAATCAAGGATGGATATTTGACCTCCGGGTTTTAACATAGTTTTCATTTTCGCCAATGCTTCTTTTGGATTACTTAGCCATTGCAATACGCGGGCGGATGTGATCAGATCAAATTGTTGAACGGATGTATAGTCCATCAGATCAATGTGAATGAGTTCAAGGTTTTTTACGGGTGCGTAGGTTTGCTTTCCGCTGGCAATAGTTTTATCACTGTTATCAATCCCGATTACGTTTCCTGTTGAGCCAACAATTTCTGCGATGTCTTTTGAAATGGAACCGGTGCCACAGCCAACGTCCAGCACCACCATTCCCTTTCGCAATAAGGGTTTTAAGGTTCGGTAATCAAGGTCAAGACTTCTATCGTCAAAAATCTTTATGGCCTGCTCGTCTCTTTGAATTTCTTTGTTTTCGTTCATAAACAATAATAGAAGTATCGCTTCTTATTGTGCAATAAAAACTGTATTTAATTTTTTAGTTAAACGAACGTTCGCAATGAACAAGGTCGGAGGATTTAGCTTGATGATCATAAGGAAGATTTACTTGCTATTGGTTATCATTCACATGAATTGAAACACTCAATTGGAAATGTTATTTGGTAAGAACAACATTTACTCCGCTTCGTAATGTATTTTGAATCTCAGCAACTTTGTCAGTATGTGCTATGAGATCGTTTACTTCATCATCACTGGCATCACCTTCAACCTTTGCTGAATAGAAAATGTTAAATCTTGGTTCACCCGGTCTATCAAATTCCCCGGATGCCTCAACTGAAACTTTCGTAAGGGTTATGTTCCTTATGGCGGCTTCGCGATAAAGGTCATTGCAGAAACACGTGCCCAATGCTGCCATTAACAACTCACCACCATTTACCGATGAGCCTTGCCCGGATGGTTTTGCCACGATAGAAAGTTTCTGATCAACACCATTGGTTGCAACAATGATGGAGTGATGCCAGTTTTCATTTTCAATCTTTGCAGATATCTTCATGTGGAATAGGATTAGCACTTTGAAGATAAAAACTCTAAACGACTTTTTACAATAGTTAATGCGAAATCCGTTCGCACCTGAATCCAAAATCTCCTTTGGGTTTTTCCAAAATAAACCAAGCAATTTTCCATTCACTATCGCTACAGGTGTGATTTGGAAATGTCGAGAATTGAAGCGTGTATGTACTCGCTTCTTTCACTATGTTAACCGAGATCAAATCTTTGTCGCAATGGCTCCCCAGAAATTTATAACCGACTAACATGTATCGGGTGAAATCAATTTTTTCAAAATCAGAAAATGGTAAGCAGCCATTGTCACTTTCCCAAACAAATTCCAGGCTTTCATATTGCTCTTGTGACGTGACGATGAATCTGTCTTGAGCAACTTTGTTGACTTCAAGACAATCAAATGAAAGTGTGTCTTTTATAATCTCGAGTTGAGCAAAGGAAGAAATGGATGCCACAAATCCTAAGAGAAAAATAAGGGGAGGAGAAAATATTTTTAGCATGTACATGAACGATCCATTGAATAAAATATATCGGAAAGGTATTCCAAAGTTCAGATCATTCAAAGGGAGATCATGACGGAAAATGGATGTGAGCGTAACAATATGAATTTGGCAAGAGTGTCAACATCGTAATAAATTAAGAAGTACAAACCGTTAGCTCCAGAGGAGCTTTCTGTTTATAGAAAGTAGAATTAGATCAAAGCGACTCCACAGGAGTCACCTGAAACGGTCGGACATAATTCACATGGATACAGGAGGCACCTACGGAGCCTGGTTCTCTTTACAACCATTTCTATAAACAGGAAACTCCTACGGAGTTGGGTAACAATATGAACGAATTTGAAAATATTATCAACAATGTAATAGAATAATAAATATAAACTATTAGCTCCTTCGGAGCTTCATGTTTTTATAAAGATAGAATTAATTCCAACCGACTCCGTAGGAGTCACCTGAAATGCTTAGACATAATTCACGTGATACAGGAGGCACCTACGGAGCCTGGTTCTCTTTACCACCATTTCTATAAACAGGAAACTCCTCTGGAGTTGGGTAACAATATGAACGAATTTGAAAATATTATCAACAATGTAATAGAGTAATAAATATAAACGGTTAGCTCCATAGGAGCTTCCTGTTTATAGAAAGTAGAATTAGATCCCAACCGACTCCACAGGAGTCACCTGAAACGGTCGGACATAATGCACGCGGATGCAGGAGTTTCCTACGGAGCCAAGCTCTCTTTGTAATTATTTTATAAACAGGAAACTCCAACAGAGTTAAGCGATCGAAATCCATTTTATCTCTCCCAAAAATGTGGCGGCTCAATACTAAGCGAACGCAAATACACATACCCTTGTCCGCGGTGATGTATTTCGTTATCGATAAAATAAAAAAGTGTTCCATAAACAGGAGCCTTGTACTGACCAAAGGCAACATCTATTTCCGCAAAACGCTGTGGTGCAATCTGCGGCCAATAGGTGTTGATCTTGTCTGTTACGGCATCCCATTTTTCAAGTAGTTCTTTTTTGGTTTTAGGAACATTTGCTTCGTTCATGTTCTCCCATACACCTGTGGCAATTCCTACAATACCAGGCCCACACATCTCGATCATCTCCGTGGCCAGCTTGCCGAAGGGCCGCATGCCACCGATGGAATAGTTAAATAATTTATCTTCAGGAAAAGCTTCGATAACCTTTCGGGTTAGGCGGCGGTTTCCCTGCCATTGTTCCAATAAAGCTTCTGCTGAAATGACGATAGTCTGATCCATGGTTTCTGTTTTCATAGTCTTTGAAGTTTTAATTTGTGTTTGAATTTATACTTCAAAGAAAACAGGGGGTAGTGACAACCCTATGTCAGTAGGTTTGAGGAATTTGAAATAGTCAAAAATATTTACCTTGATTTCTTAAAACCTTGATCAGTATCAGATGTGCTATAACACCTATTATAATCCAACCTAAAAATATTTTATTAACATATCCGTCTGAATCATAGTAAAGAAATGAAAAATAATCCTCCTTATTCATCCGAATAATTTCAATTGTTAGGCTAAAAGCCGCCAGGGTCAGAAAATAAATCACTCCGAATATAAAAAGTTTTGTCTTTTTAGCGGACTGACTTAATGACAGATAATAGATTGATAATATAAGCATTATCTAGCAAAGGGAACGCCTAAGATTTGACCCCCATGACCATAGGAACTCCAAATGTATCCAAACCGAAAACAGTAAAGAAATGAGATAATGGTTATGGCAATAAGCAATAAATTCTTTAGCATTCGGTGTTTTCTAACATTCAAATACCAATCTCCTCAATTTCTTCAATAAAACAAATTCGGTAATAATCGCTACTCCACCCGACTCATCTCCTCCATCGGCAACTCCTTCTTATTCACAAAAGGCATCTTCTCCATGTGATTCACTTCAATGATAGGTATGTTAAAATCTTCCACTACTTTTCCTTTCATAAAATAAAAACCTCTTCCCCGAAAGGGAAATGCTTTGGCAATGTTGGGGAAGTGAACGGTGTCGAAGGCTTCACCGTGCTGATCGAGAAAGGTGCCGAAGTACATGGGCTGGCCGTCTTTGGTGCTGGTGTTTTTGGTGGTGACGATATAGCCCAGTATGGTTACTGGCTTACCAATTTTTTGAAGCAATTCATTTGCCTTTGCATTTCCAAAATCTTTTGTCTCTACTAATGAAAACGGATCACACAACGGAAAGTCAAGCAATTCAATCTCATCAAACGAATCTTCAATAGCATTGTGATGAAGAACTGGCAATGGATATTCTTTTGGCTCCGTGTCAAAAAGATCAACGGTGGAGTGAGGACGTGATTTTGCTTGTCCATAATAAAGAAGAGCTTCCCATAACAACCGCTGCTTCGACTTTCTGCTAAAACGAAATGCACCTACACGAATGAGAATGCGAATTTGCTCAAGACCCAGGTTTATCCTGCGAAGAAAATTATCGAGGCTTTTGAATGCGCCACTTCGAATTCGCTCTGCATGAATTTGTTTTGACACTTTTGCTTCCAGACTTTTTAAATGAATGAAGCCCATGTAAATATTGGTGTCATAAATTGTGGTGAGGTATTCACTGTTGTTGACGCATGGTGCGTTTATCGATGCGCCATTCATGCGGGCTTCATGAAAATAAAATTCAGTTTTATAAAAGCCTCCGAAGTTGTTGATCACACCCACCATAAACTCAAGCGGGTAATGTGCTTTTAAATATAGACTCTGATAACTTTCAACAGCATAACTGGCCGAATGTCCTTTGGAAAAAGAATACCCAGAAAAACTTTCGATCTCAAACCACACGCGTTTTGCAACGGCATCATCATGACCTAATGTTTTACAGTTTTCGAAGAAGCGATCATGCACGCGGTCAAATTCTTTTCGCGATCTGAATTTTCCTGACATACCTCTGCGCAGTATGTCGGCTTCCGATAAGGTAAGGTTGGCAAAGCGATGTGCTACCTTAATTACATCTTCCTGGTACACCATCACACCATACGTTTCGGCCATTAACTCGTCCATCTGCGGGTGAATGGATTCATACGTGCCGCCATTTTTCACAGCGTGAAACCGTTCAATGTACGCACGCATCATTCCCGACCGCGCCACACCAGGACGAATGATCGAACTTGCCGCCACCAATGTAATGTAATCTTCACATCGTAGTTTGCCCAACAACATGCGCATGGCGGGTGACTCTACATAAAAACATCCGATGGCTTTGCTGTCGCGCATCAATGCTTTTATCTTTTCATCTTTCTTGAAATCATGAAAGCGGTGAATGTCTACATGGATGCCTTTGTTGCGCTTCACATGTTTCAGTGTCTCTTTTAAATGTCCAAGTCCACGCTGACTGAGAATATCAAATTTGAAAATGCCGATATCTTCTGCACTGTGCATTTCAAAATGTGATACTGGATATCCTTTTGGTGGGAGCTCTGTAATGGTGTATGCATAAATGGGCTTTTCTGTAATGAGCACACCGCCCGCATGGATGGAAATGTTGGCTGGTAGTTCCATCATTCTATCAGCATAACGAAAAATCAATTCGACAATGTGGTCACGGTTTTTATTTTTGTTAGGATCTTCAACAATGGCGTCAATTTCACTTTTAGGCAAACCAAAAACTTTCGCGAGTTCGCGCACGATAGAACGTTTCTGATACGTAACATGTGTGCCGAGCAGACAAACATGATCGCGTCCATATTTTGTGAAAAAGTAATCATAAATCTCATCACGGTTGTCCCACGAAAAGTCAATATCAAAATCGGGTGGAGATGTTCGTTCAGGATTAAGAAACCGTTCGAAATACAAATCCAGTTCAATAGGATCAACATTGGTAATGTCGAGGCAATAGGCGATGATGCTGTTGGCGCCACTTCCGCGCCCTACATAATCAAATCCTTTTTCTTTGGCGAAACAAATAAGATCATGTGCGATGAGGAAGTAGGCACAAAAATCCTTTACCTTGATAATGCTTAGTTCACGCTGAAACCGCTCACGCAAGATAGGATCTTTAGGATCGTACCGCCGTTGAAAACCTTCCCACGCTTTTGTTATCAATAGATCCCAATCACTCTCGTTGCTTCCGGTAATGTGTTTTTTATTTTTATCAGTACCTAATTCGAAATTGATAGTGCTGTTGTCGAGAATATATTTTGTGTTTCGGATGAGTTCAGGGAATTCTTTGAACAGATGTGTCAACTCATCTTCGCGCATCATGATTTCATCCGGAAGTGCCTGCTGATGTTCGGGAAGCTTACTGAGCAATGTATTCAGATCAATGGCTCGTAGCAACCGATGAATGTTGAAATCCATTTTGTTGGCAAACGTAACCGGGTGATGTATCACAAACTTATCAGGATGTGTTTTTCGTCCGGGATAAAATGTGTATTTGTTGAGTTGATGTTTCCGTATACCAATGTATTCGTCTGCACGAAGTTGCTCGGGTTCTGTTTTCCCGAAAGGATATATACTAAAAACATCTTCCAGCTCGGGTGCCCGTGTGGGCAGCGATTTGTTTTCTACATTATGGTAAGAAAGAAAACGATTTATTTTTTCAAAGCCATTATTATTTTTTGCAATAAGAATGTAGAGCAATTCATTTTCTTTTCTCACCTCCACACCCAGGGCAATGTCTAGATCGTATTCCTTTTCATCATACGTAGTGGTGCCATTTTCTTTCACCGACTTATTCTCTTGGCAGAGCCGAAGCATCTCAATGTAAGAGGAGGTATTGTTGATTTCGGTTAAGATAAGTTTATCTACACCACACCGTTTCGCCTCTTCGAAGAGCCGATCTATTTTAAGTGTTCCATATTTGAAACTGAAGGCGGTATGGCAGTTGATATACATTGTTTAAAGCTGCTAGCTACTAGCTTCGAGCTGCTAGTTGGTGTTTGGTAAATCGACATTCTTTAAATGAGAGAACAAAGGCTTAAAGTCGTGTTTGAGCATTTGATTTGGGTTATATTTAACGTATGATTATTACTGTGAAAAAAGGAGCTTCCCGATTGGACATTGAAAATGTGTTGTCCCGCCTTGAAAAGAGGAAGAAGAAGCCATCCCTTAAAAAATACTTTGGT